>JAKQCM010000406.1 GCA_029559155.1 Chloroflexota bacterium | reverse complement strand
TCGAAGAACGGGGCTACTTAAGCCGTGACGCTGAAGTATCGCGGGGGATTAGTTTTACCGATAAGGCCCAAAAATTTTTGGGGATCATGACCGAAAAGGCGACAGAAGCCAAAGCGATTGTCGTAGAAAGCGTCAGCAATCTGGTGAAAATCCCGCTGGTTGGCAACATTGTCGCCGGTTCGCCCATCGAGGTAGGCAACGATGGCTTCGCCGTCTATGACGAAGAAGACGCCATCGAAGTAAGTACTACCATGCTCAAAGGTCGTGTAGACGACTTGTTTGCGCTGCGGGTGAACGGGGAGTCCATGATTGACGCCATGGTGAATGATGGCGATATCGTGATTATGCGGAAGCAAGAGACGGCGAAGAATGGTGATATGGTGGCCGTGTGGTTAGCCGGCGACACGACGACTTTGAAATATTTCTTCTATGACGGCGACCGCATCCGGCTGCAACCGGCCAATCCGACGATGGACCCAATCTTCGTAAACCCCAAGGACGTTCAGGTGCAAGGGAAAGTGATGATGGTGATGCGCCAGACGGCTTAATGGGGAGCTGAACAGACCAGATACAGGACGGCAGTTTTATTGCCGTCCTTCTTTTTTATGTGTAATAAAGAACTATTGTTCTAATTCTTATGACAACACCAAGAGAAAGACGGCAAATGCTGCAAAAACAACGCTTGCAGCATCGTATAGAAATTCAATCCAGGCAGATTGAGCGTGTGTTGGTCCGACACGAGATGTCCACGGAGGTAACGGGCGGCGTTGTGGGGCCACGGGCGTATCGGTATGAGTTGCAGGCTATGCTGACGACGGGTTGGGACCGGCTGCGAGATGTGGCGGGTGATTTGAAAACGGCGTTGGGTGTGCCAGATGTAGCCATTCGGCGGGCGGACGGCCGTTGGCAGGTAGATGTGGCATTTAAAGAAGAGCCACCTGTGGCGCTGTTGGATGTTTTGGCAATGACGCCGCATATCAAGCCACTAACGGCCGTATTGGGATTGTCGGAAGACGGCCGTCCGGTGTTGATGCAATTTGATTCCAAGGGGATGACACATATGATGGTCTCCGGTATGCCCGGCGCAGGGAAAACCAGTTTAATTCGCACCATTGCCCTGTCTCTGGCGTTAACCAATCGCCAGTCCAACGTGCAATTGGTGATCATCGACCCACAAATTGCGGCAAGCGCTCCCGCCTACACCGAACTGGAACCCTTAAACTTTTTGCCCCACATGCTAACTTCGGTAATTTATGATGTTGAAACGGCCGCCGACGCCCTAAATTTTTTGGTGAATGAGATGGCTTACCGCGAAGAAAATGGGGCCGCTGTGCCCAATGTGGTGGTGATCATTGATCAGGCGGCGGCGCTCATCGACGCCGGTGGAGCGCCTATTGGCGATGCCATTACGCAGCTTGTACAGCATGGCGAAATGGTGGGTATTCATCTAGTTCTCTCCACGGACCAACCTGGCGCAGAGGCCATCGATACGATCTTACGGGCCAATTTGCCAGTGCGGGTGGTGGGCAAGGCAACCGATAGGCAGGCGGCGCGAGATGCGGCCGGTCGGGATGGCACAGGCGCGGAAAATTTATACGGCCGTGGCGATTTTGTGGCCGTCGCTAATGGGAATCTGGTCAATTTTCAGGCGGCGTTTGTAGGCAATGAAGATCTCCATATGAGTGTGAGTCGGTTACAGCGTCCACCTATGCCCACGTTGATGGCCCATCCTTACCTGATTCGACCGCATCTGGATGAGGTGTCTGTGGAAGAAATTGCGGATGACGGGGCGAATGTGTTGTTTTTTGATGGAAACGGCCGTATATGGCCGTCAGCGAGGGAATAAAATGGACATTGGCATGTTGTGGTTGGACAGTGATAGACAGCGGTCGTTGGATGAAAAGGTAAATCGTGCGGCAGAGTATTATCGAGAGAAATACGGCCGTTTCCCAGATTTATGCCTGGTAAACAATCAATCACTCGCCGAGAAGAAAACGGTGGGGCAAATCGAGGTAGAGCCGGCGCGCACAGTCTTGCCAAACCATTTTTGGTTGGGATTTAAGTCTTAGGTCATCGGGGAAGCTTGTTTGAGGGATATGGGGGGGAAGGAACGGCCGTTACCCTATTGGTTGAAACAAAATAGACCGATTTCCGCCCTCAATGAGGGTCATTTCGGCGTTAAACGTCTCACCACTCGCAGTCACCAATTTTTTCGCGATTTGTCTGGCCGCTCCTTGTGGTTGGTCAATAAAGGCCAACAGGTCGCCCTGTAAAATATCCTGAATGGGTTGGCCAATCGGATTTTCACTAGACACAAATCCCAGACGTTTACGCGCAGATGAATTTGTTAGCAGCAGACGATTATTTTCGTCTATTACCAGGATTGGGTTATCCGTCAGGTCCATGACGGCGCTGAGGGTGTTTTTCTCCCGCTCAATTTCACTGTAGATATTCGCATTGTTAATGGCGATGGTGGCATATCCGCCGAGCGCTGACAGGGCGCGCGTGTCGTTGCTGTCGAAGGAGGTTTCCTTCAGACGGTTGGTAACTCCCAGGACGCCGATAGGTTTGTTTTGCAAAATCAGGGGGACGTAAATGAGCGATTTCACCAGGAGGGCTGTGTGGGTGCGTTTCCACTGCGAGTCATTGCCGATGGCGATGGCTCTTTTTGTTTGCAGGACTTTACCGGCCAGGCTGTCTGAGACGCGTTTGCGCATGGATTGGGCTTTAGAGTCGAGGTTCTTGGATGCGCGAATGTATAATTCCCCCTGGTCCTCATCTAACAGCATTAGCGAGCCTTCTTCCGCGCCAACGACGTAAACGGCCGCTTCGACCACGCGGTGCAGCACTTCTTCTAAATCTAACGAGGAAGCGACGGATTTACCTACGCCATACAGGACGTTGAGTTCCTGGGCGCGGCGTTGCAGCTGCGAGTTGCTTTCCATGAGCTGCTGCACAAGTTGGTCCCGTTCGCGGGCCAGACGACTTTCGCGCAGCGCTTTGTCCACGGATTCGCTGATTTCATCGGCGTCGAAGGGTTTTATGACATAGTCACGAATGCCTAAGCGGAAAGCGGCTACGGCCGTTTCTTCCGAGCCGTGAGCAGTGGCCAGAATTGCCGGGATTTCAATGCCGCGTTCCTTCAATTTTTCCAACACTTCGAGACCGGTGAGTCTGGGCATCTGCTGATCGACGATCATCAGATTTGGCTCTTTGGCGATGGCCATTTCCAAACCCATGAGGCCGTTGGAAGCTGTGAGAACTTCAAACCCTTTTGGCCTGAGTATATATTCGCTCAAAAATTCGCGAATTTCTTCGGAATCATCAATCACCAGTACGCGTTCGTACATGTTGAGCCTTTCCTTAAAGCAATGCAGCACTAGAGCTTGTTTCACCTAGTTTACTACTCGTAACTGGACATGGCAAATGTCCGATTTTGGCGCGTAAATATTTGCCTGCAATGTGGGCATAGGATAGCATGACAAGGTTATGATAAGACGAGTTATTTGGTGGGTATTGGGCGGAAACGGCCGTCATGTCCTGGGTGCGAGCCTGATTATTTTGCTGCTGGCCGGCTGTGACACCCCGCCGGTTGTGGATGTGGTGGTTACGGAAGTGGTAACCGTAGAGGGATTTGAAGAGGTCGTTACCAGAGTGGTGGCCCAAACGGTAACGCCCACCCCGGTGCTCATGACGCAGCGGCGGCCGGTTATTCTGGATGTGGGCATGCAGGGCGCTTTTCCCAACATCGACCCACAGAAGACGGCCGAGGATAACGGCGCCACGTTGATCGAGAATTTATTTGTCGGGCTGACAAATTTTAACCACGCCACCGATATTGTGGAACCGGAATTGGCCAAAGGGTGGGAGGTGAGCCGCGACGGCCGTGTCTGGACCTTTTATTTGCGTGATGATGTGTATTGGCTGCGCCCTCCGGCGGCTTCCTTAGCCGAAGACCCGCCAGAGCCTGATAAAATTCGTCCAGTGGTGGCCGGTGATGTGGTAACGGCCGTACACCGCGTCTGCCAATCCGCCACAAAAACCCCGGAAGCCTTCATCTTATTCCTCATCACCGGCTGTGAACAGGTGCATCGCCTGAGCGACGTTTCCCCAGGCGACCTGGATGCCATTGGCGTCAAAGCGATTGACGATTACACCGTTCAATTTTCGCTTACTAAACCGGCCGGTTATTTTCTAACCATTACCAGTCTCAACCTGCTCAAACCGGTTCCGGGCGAACTAATCGAAGAATTTGAGGATGAATGGCAGCTGCCGGAAAACATTTATACCAGCGGCCCTTATTTGCTCACAACCGGTGATCTATCTGAAAAACGGACCATTTTGCAGCGCAACGTCGAATGGCCTTTGCCGCGCGGCGGAAATGCGGAAATGGTCAACATCTACTTTTTTGACGATGACGCCGGTATGTACGAACTCTGGCAAGATAAGCAGTTGGATATTGCCCCCCTGCCGCCCGATTACCGGGATGATTTTTTGCTGGAATATATGCCACGCGCCCGCATGGTGACCGATCAAACAGTGTTTTATATCAGCTTCAACTTTAACAGCGGTGTTTTCCGCGAACCGAACTTACGCCGGGCCTTCAGCGCGGCCATTGATCGTGAAGCCTTGGCGGAGGAATTGTATGGCGGCCGGGCCGAAGCGATGCGTCATTTGGGGCCGCCTGGCGTTGTGGGCGCGCCGCCTGTCGACAGCGTGGGAATTGGCTACAACCCGGATTATGCGCGGCAGCAGCTGGCTGAAAGCGCTTACAGCAGCTGCCGCTTGATGCCGCCGATTGTGTTTGTGGTCAGCACGTTGGATGTGTCGCTGCGGCAGGCGGAATTGATCCGCGAGATGTGGGTGAAGGAGCTGGATTGTACCGAGGAGCAAATTATTTTAGAGCAGGTACAGTTTGGCACGCTGTTGGCGAATACCCGCGCGGGGGCAGGGGAAGCACGACCGGATGTTTGGGAATTGGGCTGGTCGTCTTATTACCCCGATCAAAACAATTGGCTGAATGAACTGCTGCATTGTGCGGACAGCGAGAACCGCGCGGAACGGCCGTGCACCCAATTTGACGATTTGCTGCGTCAGGCATCGCAGTCTACCGATTTGCAAGAACGGATAGACCTTTATCGCCAGGTGGAGAATGGTTTCTTTGGCGAAGGTGGCGAAGCGCCGATGGTGCCGCTTTATGTGCGCGGGTTTTATATGATGCAGCAGTCTTGGCTGACGTATACGCCGGCTCATTTTGGGGGTGAGCAGTACGATACGTATGTGATTGATGAAGAGTTGAAACGTCTGGAGCGCAGCCGGTAATGGATGAGATGGCGTTGGCGGCGCAATCGGCGGTAATGGGGCTGCCTTTGTCGGCTATGCAGCGGGCGCAGTTTGAGGCGTATTTGGCGCTGTTGTTAGACTGGAATGCGCGGTTGAATTTAACGGCCGTGCGCCAGCCCAACGCTATTCGTGAACGCCATTTCTTCGATTCTCTGACTTGTGCGTTGGTGACCGGAGATTTGAACGGCCGTGCGCTCATCGACGTAGGCACTGGGGCGGGTTTTCCGGGCCTGCCGCTAAAAATCTTGTATCCTGAATTGCGCCTGACTCTGGCGGAAAGCGTGGCCAAAAAAACGGATTTCCTGCTGGTTGTGGCGGCGGAATTGGGGTTTGATGATGTGGTTATTTTAGCGGAGCGTGCAGAGGTTTTAGGCCAGGCGGAGGCGTATCGGGCGCGTTATGATTGGGCCGTCGCGCGTGGGGTGGCGGAAATGCGGGTGCTGCTGGAGTATTTGCTGCCGCTGTGCCGCGTGGGTGGCCAGGCGTTAGCGCAAAAAGGGGAGAATGCAGCTCAGGAAACGGCCGTTGCCTCTGAAGCAATCACCATTTTGGGCGGCGGCAGTCCGCAGATTACCCTGGCGCCTTCGCCGCCAGAGCGGCCCCATTATCTGGTTGTAGTGCCAAAGGTGAAAGCGACTCCGGCGGCTTATCCGCGCCGGCCAGGAATGGCGGGGAAACGGCCGTTATAACCCCACCAACCCAAATCAACCGCACAACTAAGTTTGCAGCCTGGCGCCTAAACCACCCCCAACTTGCAACCCTTCTCAGCCTAATCTACTCACTCGCGTTAATCACTCATCGGCGAGCGATCCACCGTTGTGCGATAGAGCATTTGTGGCGGCGAAATGCCTTTGAGCGCAACCGGACCAATTCTCTCAAACGGAATATTCTCCAGAAAATCTGGCGCTTTATCCTGTAAAGCCAGGTAAACCACCTGCGAAATAATAATCTGACCATCCTCCGCCAGGTCTACCAACCGATGCGCCGTGTTCATCGGTTCACCCACCATCCGAAAACTCATCCGCGATTCAGCCCCCACATTCCCCAACACCACGTCGCCCAAATCCACGCCAATGCCCAACCCAAGTTCGGTTCCCGCTTCCTCATACCAACCGCGACGCAGCATATTAAACTCGCGCTGCATAGTCAAAGCCGTCTGCAAAGCCCGAAACGGCGCGTCTGGCTGATCAAACGGGGCGTTAAAGCCCACCAAAATTTCATCACCCGTCATCTCAAAGACGGTGCCATCATATTCCAGGGCAATATCCATCATCTGCGTAAAAAATTCATTTAACTGGTTGATGGCTTTGTTAGGTTCTATTTTCATGATCATGCCGCTGGTCCAATTGCGCAGGTCAGCAAACATAACAACTGCCCGTCGGCGTTCACGCCGCGATAACAGCCCGGGTTCGTAAGACATCACATGTTCTACCAGGCGCTGCCCCATGTAACGTGAAAACGTTTCTTTGAGCAGTAGTTGTTCGCGCCGTTCTTCGGCCAGGCGCATCTCTTCGATTTTCTTGAATTCGGTCACATCTTGAATAACGGCCGCGTACCCCACTTCCTGTATCGGAGAAATGCTGGCGTAGAGGGTCTTGCCGTTTTCCAGATGCACTTCTTCAGGGGCCACACGGCCGGAGGCGTTATGGAAAATTGGCAGAAGCATCTTTAATTCCGGCACATCGCGGATAGATTTATTCGTTACTTCTTGTGCGTCTACGCCAAAAAGCAGCTCGGCGGCCGAATTGATGCGCGAAATGTGCCACTTTTCATCGGTGGTTATGATGGCGTCGGTAGATTGGGTGAGGATAGCGCCAAGTTTGCGGCGTTCTTCGCTGATTTCGGTGAAATAGTTAGCGTTTTCCAACGCCGAAGCAACGGAAGTGCCAATGGTTTCCAAAAGGGATAGATGCTGCTTATTAAAATACCCCACCTGTGGTTGGTTCAGGATGATGACGCCGACCACTTTTTTAGGGCTGACAAATGGCACGCCGATGGCCGACCCTTTTTCCAAGGGATCGTCGGGCAGCGTGATCCAGCGCTCATCTTGCTGAATATCTTCGATGATATCGCCGCGCTTGTGGCGTACCAACCAGCCCCCCAGACCGCGCGTCATTACTTCTTGCGTAACGCGGTCGCTAATTTCTACCGATGAGCCGGCGCGAATGAGGAATTTGTGATCGACTTCACCGGCTTCATTTAGGAGCATGATGTTGCCCTTGGTTGCGCCGATAGCCTTTTGGGTTTTGTCGATAATGGTAGCCATCAGGATGTCCGGGTCTAGTTCGGCGCTGATGGCCTGGCTGATGTCGTAGAGAAGCTGGAGCCGATTACGCTCTTCTTCCAGGCCGACCCGGGCGCGTTTGAGACGGATGAGGGTGCGCACGCGCACGAGGAGTTCTTCTCGATTGTGAGGACGCGACAAAAATTCGTCGGCGCCGGCTTCGATGCCCTCGATGCGATGTTTGATGTCGCGCAGGGCAGTCACCATGATGACGGGGATGAGATGGGTGTGGGGTTCTGCTTTTAGCTGGCGGCAAACGTCGAAGCCGTTGATGTCGGGCATCATAACATCGAGCAGGATGATGTCTGGATCGTGTTTACGAGCTATGTTTAGCCCCTCGTGGCCGTCTTGGGCTTGGAGGATTTTGTAACCCTCCATGCCTAATTGTGAGGATAACAACAGGCGATTTTCGGGGCTGTCATCTATGATTAGGACAGTATCTGGTGTTTCGAGGTGACTTCCTGGTTGTTTCACAACGCTTCTCTCTTATAGGTACATCGTAAATACGCGCTTTGGCATGAGCTGGATAGAGTGCTGCACGCTTGTCGGTTGGCCCAAACGGCCGTGCAGCAGATTGTTGTTATCCGGTATTATCGGATTGGACACGGCCGTTGGACACCGTATAACTGCTGGCTTGTCTTAAAAAATCACTTGTAAACATAGCCGGGTCGGTCGCTGTTAATAGAGCCTGACTGGCTCCCTTTACATAGTTTAGCAGTAAAGCGCGTCGTTGTTCATCTAATTCTGCCACGACTTCATCTAAGAGCAAGATGGGAGTCTCGCCGGTGGCCTTGGTCATCCAGTTGATTTCGGCCATTTTCAGCGCCAGCAGGGCGGTGCGTTGTTGGCCGCGGGAGCCGTAGCTGCCCAGATTACGGCCGTTTAGCTGGACATACCAATCGTCACGGTGCGGACCAACACTGGTGCTGCCTCGTGCCAGGTCGGTTTGACGAACGGCCGTAATCGCTTCCCGATACCGTTTTTCTACTGCGTTTGGATTGTCTTGCTGCTCTTGCAGCCAATGCCCCACATGGACCAGCTCTGAAAGCAAACGCCCCTGGCCGGTTCCACCATCCTCTAAACGCGGCAGGTAATTCAAGCGGATCGTCTCGTTTTTGTCTGTTAATTCTTCGTAATGAATGCGCTGCGCTTCCCGGGACATGGCGGCCAAAAAAGCGGCGCGGCGGATAAAAATTTGGCTGCCCAACGCGGCCAGCCTTTCCGTGAACACCGGTAGAACTTCCAGCGACCCGGCCCCGTCAGCAATCTGGCGCAGGAGCGCATTTCGCTGCTCCAGGATTTTATTGTATTCCGAAAGGTGGCGGCAATAAACCGGATCGACCTGACACAGCGTCATATCCAGATACCGTCGGCGCTGGCTGGGCGCGCCGGTGATCAATTGAATGTCTTCCGGCAAAAACAAAACGACGCGTAAATTGCCCAGCAGATCCATCAACCGCACTTTGCGCCGATCGACCAGCACTTCGCGGCGGAAGCTGCGTCTGCCCCGTTGTAACGATTGGGATTGCTCCAAAATCAGCCGCATCTCAACGTGGCGCAAACCTGTTTGCGTTGTTACCTGAGCCTGAATACGGCCGACAACAATGGGTTCTTCGCTTTGGGCGGCTTCCCAATTGATGAGTTGTTGATCCTGATCGGCTTGCGGCGACCGGGTGGTCGCCAGATAGAAGATGGCTTCCAGAAGGTTGGTTTTGCCCTGGGCGTTATTGCCATGCAGCAGGGTAGGCCCGAGTGGAAGGTCTAATTCCAGACGGCCGTAATTGCGAAAATTTGTGAGCGATAAATGCGTGATATGCATGAATAGTACTTTGTCTGTTTGGCCAATGTGGCATATCGTGATTTTAACATAAGCGATTCTCCCTGTCATAAATGACAATGAGTTATCCACAGGCCGGTAAATTGATTGACAACGGCCGTTCTCCGCCCCAGAACCCGCCTTGCGATGGACCTGCCTCCATGTTATCCTTGATCCCTGATTTGTTCTTTGGAAAAACATGGACTTCAACTTTTGTGCAACCAACAAATTACCAAATTTAAGACCTGCAAAGCACAAACAATGATCGGCCAAAATCATCCAAAGACGCCCATGATTTAATGATTATATTGTCCTGAAAGTTAGGTATAGGTGTCCTATGGATGAAAGTAACCGGTCTGGACCTTCGCCCCTCAGAACCATTTTGTTATTCATACTTGTCGTCATTGTGCCCTTAGCCATCGGCATCTTCGTGGCCCCCCGAATTGTTCCCAAACCCCAAATCGGCCTCATACGGTTAAACTACGAAATAGATGGTTTCACTGCCTACGAAATTACCGAACAATTAGCCTATGCCCGGCAAAACCCGGCCATCAAGTCCGTGGTGTTGATTATCAACAGTCCGGGCGGTTCGGCCGCTTACAGTGAAGAACTGTTCCTCGACGTTCTGGAAACGCGCCGTCAGATGCCGGTTGTCGCCTCTGTGGATTTATTGGCTGCCAGCGGCGCATATTATATGGCCGCCGCCGCCGACGAAATCTACGCCAAACCCACTTCCAGCGTTGGCAGCATAGGCGTCATCTCCTATTTGCCCGGCGATGTGTTTCTGGAAGAAGATTTGTTAACCACAGGACCCTACAAAGCATTTGGCGGAACACGAGACGGCGCGGTGCGCCAGATAGAACGCGCCAAATTCGCCTTTTTGCAGGCCGTAGAAACGGGGCGCGGCGAAAAATTGCACATCGACCGCCAAACCCTTTCCCGCGCAGAAGTTTATACCGGTGTGCAGGCTATGGAATTTGGTCTGATCGATGGCCTGGCGGCTAACGAAGCTGTCATCCGCAAAGCCGCTAACCTGGCCGGCGTGCGCGATTATGAAACAGTGGAGTTATATCCGCTAACCTTTCCAGATAGTTCCGGAACCGCAGCGCAAATGGAGTCTTTGGATGTTGCCCGGTTATGGGCGCCGCCAACCAATCTGGCCCCCGGTTTATATTACCGTCATGTGGAATTATCCGGCGGCAATTAATGGCTATTCTGACTGACTGCTTATGTGGCAGCCGATGCCGGCTATAAGGTTGAATTATGCGTAAAGCTATCCTACTCATTGTCCTATTTGTGGTTTTGTTGATTGCCCCAGCGGTCCTGCGGTATACGCAGTATTACGGATTGTCGGGTGTCAGGAGGCCGGCCGTGCCGGTGTATGAAGCGACCGACATTCAGCCGGTGCCGACGCCGGATTCGTTTGCTTTTGTGGACACGCCTGATGAGGGCCAGGGGTTGGTATTGCTGGATGAAGGCCACCGCAACAATTTTTCGCTGGATGATATTGGGTATCTGGACGGCCGTTTAGCCACTCGTGGGTATGAACTGCTTCATTACACCGGCGGCAATCTGGCGCGTCAGCTGCGTCCTGTCACCGCTTTTATCACTATCGCCCCTCTGGACACCTTTACCGCCGAAGAAATTCAGGCGCTCAATCGTTTTGTCGCCCGAGGCGGACGGGTGTTGATGGTCGGCGATCCGACGCGTTTTGAAGTGGTCGTAGACGAATCTGATCCCTTCGCCTTCACTTTCCAATTAGACACCGACAGAATCCCGCTCAACAGCCTGGCGAACGAATTCGACCTCATTTTTAACGGCGATTACCTCTACAACACCGTGGAAAATGAAGGCAATTTTCGTAACATTATTCTGAAACAAGAAAGCGCCCCTGAAAATGCGCTTTTAGCCGACGTGTCTCAATTAGCGTTTTACAGCGCCCAATCGCTGCAGGTGGGGCCAACGGCCGTTCCTCTCATCACCGCCGACGACAATACCTGGTCCTCGGCCACAGACCGCCCGGGTGATTTGATTGTCGCGGCTACCAGCGCCAACGGCCGTGTCCTGGCCCTTGGCGATATCCACTTCTTCAACAACCCCTACTTCACCGTCTACGATAACAGCCGCTTCATCGCCCACATCGCCGATTTCCTTACTGAATCGACCGAACGGCAGCTTACCCTGGCCGACTTTCCTTATTTTTACCAGCAGCCGGTCAACCTGATCTACACCGGCAGCCCGGACCTTGGCGCAGGCGCGTTCACGGACATCATCGCCTTGCAAGATGCTTTCCAGCAGATTGACGTTCCCCTGACTCTGGCGACCGCTCCTCAACCCGACCACGACACGTTGTACCTGGGTCTCTACAACCAATCCGATGATGTGGCTGATATTCTGGCATCGGCCGGCATCAGCCTCACTATACAGCCGCCCATCCTCACCGCCGAACAAACGCGCCAGTTAGCTGCCGAAGCCAGCAGCGAAGACGAAACGGCCACCCCGACCCCCACCCCCACGGCCGTCGAAGAAGCCGCCGAAGCGCCGGATATTCGCCTGGTGCAGTCTGATTTAGGCAATGTGCAAATGGCTGGTACAGCCTTGATCGTGTTGTCGGAGGATAACGGCCGTCGACAAATGGTCGTTTTGGCCGCCAGCCGCGAAGGACTCGAAAGCACAGTCACCCGCCTGTTGGATCTCATCCCTCTGGACATTCAGCAAGCGCTCGTCAACTGCCTGGTGCAAGACCCCATCGCCCTCTGCCCCACAGACATCCCCGACGAAACCGTCCAACCCGAGCTGCTTACCGCCGATGGCGGCAGCGCAACAGGCCCAACCCCGCCCGTCACTCCCGACACCGGAAATGGCGGCGGGTCTGAACCCATCGCCGACTTAAACGCCGAACTTCAAGGAACGATTGCCCTCGGCGAAACAGTCGAAGGCACACTGCCGCCGCAAGTTTCCCACGCCTGGCAGTTCAGCGAAGGCCCTACCGTAATCGACATTGCCCTTACCAGCAGCGAAGACATGGATGGGACCATCGAAGTTTACGATCCCGACAACGTCTTGATGTTCCAGGAAGACGGCGCGTTTTCAGGGGAAACTGAAGAGCTTTTAGGTGTAGAAATCCCCGACGATGGCGTTTATACCATCGTCGTGCGCGATTTCTTTGATGATGGCGGCAGCTATACCCTCACCGTAACCGAAGGAGAATTAGGAGCCGGCAGCCCAACGGGCAGCGGCGTCTTCATTTTTGTGCAAGATGACGGCGATCCGCTTAACGGCGGCGTCTCCAGTGGTGACGCCTTGCAGGTTCTGCTGCAGCCCCAATATGATGTCACGCTCTGGACGTCTAGCGTCGATGGACCCTTGAGCGAAGGGCAATTAGACGGATTTGCCCTGGTCATTTGGGATACCGGCGATTATCAGATTCAAGATGGTTTTTTTGATGAAAACACAACCATCATCCTCAACTACCTCGATAATGGCGGTTCCCTTTTTCTTACCGGCTCTGCCCCGCCCGTTTTTGGCGACCTGGAACTGACATCCATAGCCGACGTCGAAGTCAGCGGAGACGACCCCATATTGACCAATGGCTTCAACTCCGGTGATGTCTTTGCGCTCAATCAACCTTACGACGTCATCCAGTCCGATTTGTTTGGCGACACCTTCGACGCCGCCTCCACCGCCTTTTTCTTGCGCGGCCCAGACAGTGAATCGCCAGGAACAATCGCTGGTTTTGCCGTCTACGATCCAGATTTTAACCAGCGCACCGTGTTTGTGATGTTTCCATACGTCGGTTTGCCCATCGAAGTGCAGTCCACGCTGCTCACAAACATCCTCGCCTGGTTCGGTCTGGATAATGGGTAGAATGTAGGGGGGTAGCTATGAATCAATCCATTCTGATAGTTGATGACGATACCGCCCTGGCCAAAACCATCGAACACATCCTCTTAAAAGTTGGTTATCAGTCCATCATCGCTTACACGGCCGAAGATGGCTTAGATCTGGCCCGCGCTACCTCTCCAGACCTGGCCTTGCTGGATGTGATGATCCCCAGCATGGGTGGTTGGGAATTGTGCCGCCAATTGCGCTCTTTCACCGATATTCCGATTATTTTTCTCACCGCTCTGGACAGTGTGGATAATGTCGTTCGCGGCCTGGAAGTTGGCGCAGATGATTACATCCCCAAACCGTTTGATCAGGCGGAATTGATTGCCCGGGTGATGGCTCATTTACGACGGGCGAAAAATAAAAACAAATCTGTCAGCCGGTATGAATTGGCCGCTGGCCAATTGATAGTCGACCTGGACACCCATCTGGTGCTGGTTCATGGCGCGGAAATTGACCTGACGCCGCGAGAATTTGATTTACTTGCCGTGCTGGCCGAGCGGGCGGGTAATGTGGTTAAAACGGCCGAACTTGCCCAAAGAGCGTGGCAAATGACCGATGCTGGCGGATTAGATAACGTGAAGCCTTATATTCACTACTTACGCAAAAAAATAGAATCGGATCCGGCCGCCCCTCGGTGGATTCAAACGGTGAGAGGGGTTGGTTATCGCCTGGTGGCAGAGTAAAATAGGGAGATTGCCTGGGTATTCCCTGCGCTGCTCACAAATAGGCATCCGATTGTTGTTCTATGAATAAGCCTGATATTGTTTTTATTGTGTTAGATACGCAACGCGCAGACCGAATCGGCGCGTATGGCTATAAACCAGACCTGACTCCTAATCTGGATCGCTTTGCCGAACAAGGTGCCTTGTTTGAGCGGGCGGTTTCCCCGGCGCAGTGGACGATTCCCAGCCATGCATCTTTGTTTAGCGGCCACTATCCGACAGCGCATCAAGTTACCCAATCTTCGCATTCTTTGAGTCCCGATATGCCCCATCTGGCTGAAGTTTTGAGTGAAGCCGGTTACCAGACCGTTGGCTTTTGTAACAACCCGCTGGTGGGCATATTGAACAATGGGTTCAAGCGCGGCTTTCAGACGTTTTATAATTATGGCGGCGCGTTTCCCAGTTTGCCGCAAACGGCTTCCCATTGGCCGGCGCCTATGGCCCGATTGACAGAGTTTTATACCCAGTTTTTGCGGCGGATTTCTTATCCGGTGCAAAACTTTTTTGGGCGTTCTGATCTGGCGTTTCGGTTGTCGCTAAATAGTTGGACAACGCCGCTGTGGTCGCGCCTGGCCAATTTTAAGGGGCAAAATGCCCGGTCTGTAAAAGATGTGAGCCATTTTTTGCGTGAAAGGGAGAAGCAGGCAGAGGAACGGCCGTTATTCCTCTTCCTCAATCTCATGGAAACACACCTGCCATTTTGGCCGCCAGGCGACGTGATCGACCGCGTGATGCCCTATTTCCGCCAAAGTAAAGAAGCCCGCGACATCATGCGCTCCTGGAACCGTGAGGCCTACCGTTGGGCCGCCCCCCTGGAAGAGCCGATGGGCGAGTTGGAATCGCGGGTGCTGAACGACATGTACGACGCCGAAGTGGCGTATCAGGATGAGTATTTGGGCGAGTTGTTTGCTGCGCTCAACGGCCGTTCCCACCACGCCGACACCCTCACCATCATCGTCGCCGATCATGGCGATGGCTTAGGCGACCATCAATACGTTGGTCACGCGTTTGTCGCTTATGAAGAACTTGTCCACGTGCCGCTCATCATGCAGTGGCCGCGCCGGCTCCGGGCAGCGCAGCGCCTGGATACCCCCGTCAGCACCCGCCGCATCTTCCACACTATTTTGGATGCTGCCGGCGAACTGCCGGAACTGCCTGCTCTCGACCCTGTGCGCGTGCATAACCTGACGCTCATGAACACGATAAACGGCCGTGATCCCGAACAAGGCACAGCCTACAGCGAAATTTACCCGCCGCTCAACTTCGTCCAGGCCATCGAAAACCGCCAGCCACACTTATTAGCCCCGTTCCGCTGCCTGTCCCAGCGGCGCGCCATCGTCCAGGCCACCGGCGGCGGCGCCCTGAAACTGATCCAGGTAGACAGTGTGCCCGACGAGCTTTTTAATTTGACGGCTGATCCGTTAGAATTAAACAACACCCTACCCATGCACCCGGAGGAAACGGCCGTACTCAATCAGGCCATCGACCGCCAAACCGCCAACCTGGAACGACAGCGCGAAACCCTCTCCGCCGGCAGCGAAATCGAACTGGACAAACAACTCCAACAGCAGCTGCGCGGCCTTGGTTACATCGAATAAAATTTCCACGCTGCCCACAAACGCAGCGCGGCGTCAAAGGAACCCATCATGTTAGATGCAATTCAGATAGACCCCATCGCCTTCACCATACCTCTGGGAAATGGTTTCGATATTTATTGGTATGGCATCATTGTTACGGCCGGCATTTTGGCCGGTGTCTGGTGGGCCAGCCGCGAAATCGAGCGTCGTGGCCAAAGCGTCGATGATTTGCTCAACGCGGCCATCCTCGTCATATTTTCCGGTTACCTCTTTGCCCGCCTCACCTACGTATTTCTCGACATGGTCGGTGGAGGGGCATACACCTCACTCCTCGACATCATCAACATCCGCGCCGGGGGCGTCAACATCCTCGGCGGGTTTATTGGCGCCGCTATCGTTGGCACAATTTACGTCAAATGGCGCAAGCTGCGCTTCTGGCACTACGCCGACGTTGCCGGACCTGCGCTCCTTCTGGCGCAAGCCATCGGCCGTTGGGGAAACTTCATCAACCAGGAATTGTATGGGCCGCCAACCACCTTGCCCTGGGGCCTTTTGATTGCCGCCGAACACCGAATTGCCCCTTACAACAATTTGGTCTTATATCCGGCCGAAACGCGCTTCCATCCCACATTTTTATACGAATCCATTACACTGTTCATTGGCTTTTTCTTGCTGGCCTGGCTCAACAAACGATACCGCGACATCTGGTCGCCGGGGACTTTGTTTGGCATCTTTTTAATCTGGTGGGGCGGAAATCGCGCCTGGATCGAACTGTTCCGCCCGGATCAGACAACCATCGGCAGCACAGTCATCACCTATTCCATGTTGGCCGCCATTGGTCTGGCCCTGGTGGGCGTTTACATTGTCCTGGCCCGCAACCAAAAACTGCCGGAAAACATCAAACGCAAGAAACAGCGCGTCTACAAACCCAAACCCCGCCGCGAAAGCGGCGGCTAAGTAGGATTACACGACACGCAGCCATCCCAGGCTGCGTGTCGTGTCATTTACACCGGTACAATTTTGATAGTTGTTGACAATTTGACGAGCGCATAACTTGCTCGTCCCTTTTTGGGGAGGTCGATTCCATGGAAATTCAGGAAAAAGTTTCCGGGTTAGCCCTGACATTTGATGATGTGCTGTTGGCCCCTGGTTATTCGAGCGTTCTGCCGGCCGACGTGAGCTTGCGGACGCGATTGGTGCGCGATATTCATCTAAACATTCCGGTCCTTTCGGCGGCGATGGATACGGTGAGCGAAGCTCAGATGGGTATCGGGCTGGCGCGTTTGGGCGGTCTGGCGGTGATCCATCGCAATTTGTCCCCGGCCGAGCAGGCCGCCGAAGTGGACAAAGTCAAACGGTCCGAAGCGGGCATGATTGTCGATCCGATTACCTTGAAAGCGGATGATACTCTGGCGGATGCCGAAGCGCTTATGAGCCGTTATCGCATTTCCGGCGTGCCCATCACCGATGGCGACGGCCGTCTCGTGGGCATATTAACCAATCGAGACACGCGCTTCGTCACTCCTGGTCAACAAAAAATCGCCGATTACATGACCAGCCAGAACCTGGTGACGGCGCCTGTGGGCACCACGCTGCTCGAAGCGCGGGAGATTTTGCACACCCACCGCATCGAAAAGCTGCCGCTGGTGGATGAAAACGGCCGTCTCAAAGGTCTCATCACCGTCAAAGACATCCTCAAAAAAATCGACTACCCGGCCGAAGTCCACGACGCCAACGACCGGCTGCTCAGCGCCGCCGCCATCGGCGTGGGCGACAAAGGGCTGACGCGGCTGGAACTGTTGGTTCAGGCGGGCGTGGATGTCATCGTAATTGACACCGCTCACGCGCACACAGCTCTGGTTTTGTCCACACTGGAAGAAATCAAACGCCGTTACCCCGACCTGCCGGTCATTGGCGGCAATGCGGCCACGGCCGCTGCCTGCCGCGACCTGATCCACGCCGGAGCCGACGCCGTCAAGGTAGGCATTGGCGCCGGTTCAATTTGTACGACGCGCATTGTGGCCGGAGCGGGCGTGCCGCAGTTAACGGCCGTTATGGAATGCGCCGACGAATGCCACAAACAGGACATCCCCTGCATCGCCGATGGCGGCATTAAATACAGCGGCGACATCGTCAAGGCGCTGGCCGCCGGAGCCGACGCCGTGATGCTGGGGTCTATGTTAGCCGGTCTGGAAGAAAGCCCCGGCGAAATTTACATGTACGAAGGCCGCCGCTACAAAATGTATCGCGGCATGGGCAGTCTGGGCGCGATGCAAGGTCATGGCGCCGACCGTTACGCCAGCGGCGTGCGCCCGCAGTCGGGCGAACGCGACAAGCTGGTTCCCGAAGGCGTGGAAGGGCAGGTTCCCTATCGCGGCAAGCTTGCCGATATTTTGTACCAGATGATGGGCGGTTTACGGTCCGGCATGGGGTATGTCGGCGCGGCCAATTTGGAAGAACTACGAGAAAAGTCTCGTTTTGTGCAAATTACCAACGCCGGTCTTTTGGAAAGCCATCCACATGGCATTGTGATTACCAAAGAGGCCCCCAATTACCAGGCAAGACGGTGAGAGGTTGCTGCCCACACAAAAACCTCTGGTCGTTTCAGAGACTTTTGCGTTATCGGGTGAGGAGTGTTTTGTCATGGCAAAGCGGAAAATAAAGCTCAGTGATGAGCAAAAAGACAAGAATGCAGAGATTTTATCGCGGCTGCAAGAAGAACGGAGCCGCCTGGCGGAGGAAACGCGGGCTTTGCAAGAGCAAACCAAACGCAAACCAGGTCGCAATCGTAAAAAACAGGAACGAAAAACTGTCGAGGAACAACCCGAATGAGCTTCGACCACCAGACCTATATTTCGCCATATTCCTGGCGCTATGGCAGTCCGGCCATGCGCCAGATATGGTCAGAAACCCACAAACGACGCCTGATGCGCCGGGTGTGGGTGGCGTTGGCGGCGGCGCAGCACCAGGCTGGATTGGTAACGGCCGTGCAATTAGCCGATCTCCAAACTCAAGTCGACAATGTCGATATCGCCCGGTCGCTGGAAATTGAGCAGGAAACTCGCCATGACGTGATGGCCGAAATTCGCACCTTCGCCGAGCAATGCCCCGTCGGCGGCGGGATCATCCATTGGGGCGCCACCAGCGCCGATATTACCGACAATGTGGACGCGCTGCGGCTGCGCGAAGGGATTGCCCTGCTGTCTGAGCGGCTGCAATCGCTGCTGCTGCACCTGGCGGATAAAATTGAAGCAACGGCCGTGCTGCCCACCATGGCCCACACCCACATCCAACCCGCCGAACCGACAACTTTGGGCTACCGCTTCGCCGTCTATGCCCAGGATTTGCTTGAAGATTTCATCCAACTGCAAGCTCTAGGCCAAAAATTGCGCGGCAAAGGCTTCAAAGGCGCGGTCGGCACGCAGGCTGCCTACCAGGAACTGTTGCACAACTCCCCCATGACGCCGCAAGAGATGGAAGCCGTGGCCATGAGCCATCTCAAGCTGCCCTATTTCCCCATCGCCACCCAAACGTACACCCGCCAACAAGATTTACGCGTACAGCAGGTGCTCGCTGGCATTGCCGCATCCCTGCACAAATTTGCCCTCGATTTTCGCATTTTGCAATCGCCGCCGTTTGGCGAATGGGCTGAACCGTTTGGCGCAAAACAGGTCGGCTCGTCGGCTATGCCGTTCAAGCGCAACCCCATCAACACCGAGAACATTTGCTCGCTGGCGCGCTCGGTGGCGGCCATCCCGGCCGTGGCC
>JAKQCM010000244.1 GCA_029559155.1 Chloroflexota bacterium | reverse complement strand
CGCCCCCACAGTTCGAACCTGCTGCACCACATCACCCCAGGTCTCGCCGCCAACTTTGTCCCAATCCAGCGGCGGCATAACTTCTAGCAGCAATTCCTCGCGCCCCAGGCGAAAAGCGCGCTCATAAATGGCATACCAGATACATGGCCGGGTAGGGTCAACATAACAAGACGCTTCGGTGGAACCGCCGCAGGGTCCATTGCGCGCCCCTTTGGGGCATTCCATCGGGCAGATAAAGGCTGTTTCTTGCAGCAAGCAGTTGCCGCACATGCGGCAGCCAAACAAGGGGCCTTTGGTGATCCGTTCCACAAAAGCCAGCGTGCGATTTCCCGGACTCTCTTTTTTGAAGGGGAGATAAGCGGGCTGCCAGCGTCTCCCAGGTGTGAAAATTGGCATGACTTCCTCCTTGAACGCGGGAGGAAAGAGCGAAAGCGGGGATTTTTACACCCGCTTCCGCTCCTGCTCTTTATCCCGCTACAACATCGGCAGCAGATACTCGTAAGCGCTCAGGGCTGCTTTAACGCCTTCACCGACGGCCACAAGTACCTGCTCGGCGTAAATGTTGGTCACGTCGCCGGCGGCAAAAATGCCGGGCAGGCTCGTACGACTGTAGGCATCGACCACGATAAAGCCGCGCTCGTCAAGGTCCACCAGTTCGGCCACAGGCTGCGAGTTGGGCCGCAAGCCAACTTCGACAAACGTGCCGTCGGCGGCGATCTTCATTTCCTCGCCGCGCACGTTTTCGACGATGACGGTGTTGCAATAACCGTTGCCTTCCACGCGCTTGACTTTGTAGTCGGGCAAGAGGGTGACGTTAACGGCCGTTGCCAGCTTCTTCCCCAGCGGCGTTTCCATCGCCTTTTCGGACGCGCCAACTACATGCACATGGTGCGCCACCGTCGCCAGTTCCGCCGCCGAACGCAGCGCCAGATCATCTTCCCCAATCACCACCGTATTCTTCTCAATAAACAACGGCGCATAACTCAACGCCGAATAACAAAGCCCTTTAGACAAGAACTCGCGTTCGCCGGGCACGTTCAGCCACTGCTGCCGGGTTCCGGTTGCCACAATGATCGCCCTGGCCAGCAGTTCGCCGCCCCCCACCGTATGCACCACAAAACCATCGTCACTCTTCTCTACCCGCGCTACTCGTTCCAAATGCCGGGCAAAATCCAGGTATTCCAGCTCATTCTTAAACCGGTTCACCACCTCCACGCCGCGAATCACCTGATAACTATCCATTTCCGGCAAATCCAGGTGGTAATTCGTTTTGCCGCCCAGGTCCTCAGACACCAGCAGCACATTCAAACGTTTACGAATGGCATACATCGCGGCCGTCAGTCCGGCCGGACCACCACCAATGATAATTAAGTCGTACATCGTCATTCCTCCGGCGCTGCCGCAATAAACCCTTCTGTCATCATCATCTTGGTCATGTTTCGCGAGCGGCTGATCATTTCATAGGCGTGTTGGTACAGTTCATCGTAACTGAGCGTCAGGCGCGCCACCTCTTGCTCCTGAGCCTTCATCCCCACCGCCGCCGCTTCCCGGGCAAACACCTGCCAATCTTCCATGCTGGGCAGCAGGTGTTCTTCGTCCAGATCATCGCCGATGAAATCCGCCAGGGCTTCGGCTGCCGCAAAACACATCTCATCCGTGATGGTGCGCGCCCGCACATCCAACGCACCACGGAAGATGCCGGGGAAGCCCAGCGAATTGTTCACCTGATTCGGAAAGTCCGACCGGCCGGTAGCCACAATCCGCGCTCCCGCCTCCTGAGCTTCCCACGGCCAGATTTCCGGCACGGGGTTGGCGCAGGCAAACACAATGGCATCCTTGTTCATGCGCCGGACCCACTCCGGCAAAATGGTTCCCGGGCCAGGTTTGGACAGGGCAACGACCACGTCAACGCCTTCCATCGCTTCGGGGATGCCGCCTTGCCGCAAGTCGCCGTTGGTGGTCTGGCAGAGACGCCATTTGTCCACGTATTCGTGGCGGCGCTTTTCCAGGTCGCTGCGGTGCGGGCCGAGAATGCCCTTGCTGTCGACCATGTAGCACTTGGTGGGGTCGGCTCCCCAGCCGAAGATCAGCCGCGAGCAGGCCACGTTAGACGCGCCGCTGCCCACAAAGGTGATGCTGACTTCGTTCATCTTTTTGCCCACGATTTTGAGCGCGTTTATCAGCCCGGCCAGGGTGACGGTAGCCGTGCCCTGCTGGTCATCGTGCCAGATGGGGATTTCTGCTTTTTCGCGCAAGGTATCGAGGATGCGGAAACATTTGGGCTGCGAGATGTCCTCCAAGTTGATGCCGCCGAAGGAGGGTTGGAGCATGAGGACGG
>JAKQCM010000383.1 GCA_029559155.1 Chloroflexota bacterium | reverse complement strand
AAAGATGTGAAGGTCAATATCTTGACCAAACAGTTAGAAAAACTGGGTTACGCTGTCCAGTTGGAGCCTGTTAAATTTCAATTGGCACCCGCTTAACCCACTTTTATTTTCGAAGGAGTTCCATGAAAAGCAACGACTATGCCTTTGTTACCCGCTGGCGCGTGCGCGGCACCTGCCGCGAAGTCAGCGACATTTTGGCCAATGCGCCTGATTTGGTGCGCTGGTGGCCGTCAGTTTACCTGGACGTGCAAGAGCTGGAACCTGGCGATGCGCGCGGCCTTGGCAAGGTGGTGAGCCTATACACCAAGGGCTGGCTGCCCTACACGCTGCGCTGGCAGTTCCGCGTGACTGAAAGCCAGGCGCCCTACGGCTTTGCTCTAGAGGCGTGGGGCGACCTGACCGGTTACGGCCGTTGGCAGCTGGCGCAAGATGGCAATTGGGTAGACATCACCTACGAGTGGCGCGTTTCGGCCGACAAGCCGCTGCTGCGCTGGTTTTCCTTTATCATGAAGCCGATTTTTGCCGCCAACCACCACTGGGCCATGCGCCAGGGCGAAGAAAGCTTGAAACTGGAACTGAAACGACGGTGGGAGGGAACGGCCGTTGCGCCGCCCCCTCCCACATTTCGCTATTTGATACGCAAGGCCTAACAACGTCTGCTACCCAGGTAATGATGGCAGCCGCATCAACCCAATCGCCAACACCACCAGGAATAGGATCGTCTGTTTTTCTACGGCGCAGCGGTCAAATAGGCATACAGCGCGGCCAGATCGCTGTCGGTCATTTTGGCGGCGTTTTGCCAGGGCATCGTTTTCGGGAAGGCGGCGCCGTCTGGCTTGATGCCGCTGCGCATCATTTCCGTAAACTCTGCCTGGGTGACAGTGCTCACCAGCGGGCGCGGGTTAGGGACGGCCGGGCCTGCCATTGACGCTGCGACGCCGGTCATGTCTGGGCCATGACAGCCGCGACATTCGCCAAAGGTAGCGACGTATTGACCGTATGCGGCCGTTTCGCCTTCGGGAGGCGCGGTGACCGTTTCTGCGCCGGGTGCAGAAGGTGGAAACATGCCAGAACCCATCATCACAGCGCCCACAAAGTTAAATTTGTCGCCGGTGGCAACGGCCGTTTCCGCCGGTTCCAACGAGCGCAGGTAAGCAATAATCGCTGCCGTGTCCGCGTCGCTCAGCTCCTTGTAGGGCAAAAAGTCCATAAAACCCAGCCTGACGCCATCCTGGTTCACGCTGTGGCGCAAAACGCGGAACAACTCACCATCGCTGTACCCGGCCAGCTTGCCGCCGGGGGTTAGATTTTCCGTGACCATGCTGCCCATGAAGCCAAACCCTTCGGCGGCCGCGATGTTCCAGCCACCCGTCAGCGGTTGTTCCCCACTGGGTTCGCCGCTGGCGTCTACCTCCCCGTGGCAGCCAATGCAGGAGAGGTTGACCAGATATTCACCGCGCGCAACCTGCTCCGGCGAACCGGCCACGGTAAGCGCCGATGCGGCGGGCACATCGGGGTTGTAAACGGTGGCGATGCCTTTGCCGCCAAAGACAGCCACAGCGGCCAGAACCAGGGTCAGTAAGCCCGCCAGCAGTCCGCCAACAATTTTTACCCACAATTTCTTGGCGTGTATGGCCCGGTACGTCAGCCAGCCAAATAAAAGAACCAACGCAATGACAACAAGTAAAATGAAAATATTACCAATCATGTTTTCCTCCTAGGAACTGTTTTGCAAGCAGTATAAAAATCGAGCATTTAGAAATCATTTAGTTCACGGCACCACCACCAACGAACCTGCCATCCCCGCTGCCTGATGGCCCGGCGAGCTGCAATAGAAGGTGAACGTGCCGGAATCGGTGGGGGTAAAGGTGATTTCGGCCGTTTCTGCCGCCGCCAGCTGTAGGTGGATGTCAAATTCATCCAGGTCAAAGGCGTGGGCGTAGCCGTCTTTGTTGTTGAGGCGCAGCGTGACTGGCTGATTGGCGGACACCTCAATTTCGTTTTGGCTGAAGCCCATCTCCTGCAAGGTGAGCGTTACCCGGCTGGTTTGTGGTTCGGCGCAGGCCGCCAGCAGCAGAAGAAATAGAATGAGTGAGGTGAGAAACGGCCGTAACATCACATTTTGTCCTTTTTGGGTGATACAGCTCAGTCAGCCATCCCCAGTTGGGTGGCGGGAGCGTCTGCCTGCACCTGGCGGGAGAAAACGAGACCCGTGGCGATGATGATCAGGTGGATAACAATAAAGCCAATGTAGCCACTCGCTTCATACCCTCTGGCAATCAAGAAAATGTCGTCCAGAACGCCGTGGGTGAACTCTAACCAGACCAGCAGCAAAGCCGCGCTGGTGTGCTTGCTGGGATTGCGGGACGCCCACAGGGCAAAGGTAGCAATGCCAAACATCTCAAACAGAAAAGGTGACCAGCCATCCACAAAGGCGCGAATGGCCCATTCATCGGCTGGAAAGGGAAGGCTCTGGGCCAAATAGTCCTGGCTGCCCAGAAACATCATGTAGATGTTCATCAGGCCCAGCAGCAAATACCACACGCCAATAATCCGAAACCACCACTGTAACTTTTTCATCTGAAAATCTCCTTTTTTGTTTGATTTATTCCTCAAGCGATTGATCTGTGGTTGGCGGAACGGCCGTCCACGCCTCCAAAAAGCGCACCAATTCCTGCATTTCTTTAAACCCGCGCCGTACGGCCGTATGCGGGTCTTCCAGGCTGAGATGCCAGGTTGGCGGCTCTGCTGTTTCCAACCACAACGTGAGAATAAAGCTGTGATGGCGCAACGGCCGTTTTCCCATCTTTCCACCACTAAAATAGTCGTCTCATACCGGGAATGTGTTATTCTTTGCCCATCGTACATGGACATCATTTAGAGATCGTTTATTGGAGCGGGTGATGACGGCCGTTTTAGAAATTCGGTTGTTGGGTGGTGTGTCGGTAACCCTGAACAACACCCCCATCACAGGGTTTATCTCTAATAAAGTGTTGGCCCTGCTGGTTTACCTGGCCGTCACCCGGCGCAGCCACCAGCGGGATGCGCTGGCGGCTTTGCTGTGGGGCGAATTGTCCGAAGCCGATGCCAAAAACAATTTGCGCCAGGCCCTGGCCAACTTGCGCAAGCTGGTCCAACCGAATCTCATCATCGCCCGCGACAGCGTGCTTTTTGATACCGCCGCCCCTTATCTGCTAGACACCCACGAGTTTGAACAAACCTTACACGCCAGCCGCAGCCAGCCCGCCGACGGCCGTTTCCCCCATTGGCAAGCGGCCCTCACGCTGTACCAGGGGGATTTTCTGGCAGGTTTTTTTGTGCGCGAGGCTCCCGACTTTGAAGAATGGATGCTGGCCCAACGGGTGCGTTATCGCGAACTGGCGCTGCACACACTGCACACCCTCACCGAACATCATCTGAGCCGGGGCGAATACGGCCGTGCCATAGACAGCGCCACCCGGCTGCTGGCGCTGGACGCCTGGCGCGAAGAAGCGCACCGCCAGCTCATGCTGGCCCAACTCCGCAGCGGCCAACGCAGCGCGGCGCTGGCCCAATACGAAACGTGCCGCCAACTCCTAGAGAACGAATTGGGCGTAGAGCCATCAGCCGAGACGGAAGCGCTGTTGGCGCGCATCCAGGCCGCCGGGCAAATGCCGCCACTTACCCTGCCCCACTACCCGACCGCCTTCGTGGGTCGCCAGGCAGAACTGGCCGATATGGAAAGCCTGCTGCTGAAAGCCGATTGTCGCTTGCTGACCCTGTTGGGTCCGGGTGGCAATGGCAAGACGCGGTTAGCCGTTCAGGCGGCCGAACGCGCCTGGCAGCACAGTCTGTTTTTGGATGGGGTCGTTTTTGTGACGCTAGGGGAAGTAGATACGCTGCTGCTGCTGGCTACCCGAATTGCCGAGGCTTGCCAGATCAGCCTCACAAGCGACCAGGAGCCACAAGTCCAACTGCTTACGCACCTGCGACCCAAAGAAATGCTGCTGGTGCTGGACAATTTTGAGCAGCTGTTAGACACGGCCAGTTGGCTAAGTAAACTGCTGTCTGCCGCGCCAGGGATTAAGCTGCTGATTACCTCGCGGGAGCGACTGGCAGTTCAATGGGAATGGGTTGTGCCTGTGGATGGTCTGCCCTATCCCCCACCAACAGCGTCGAACGTGACTGAATTTAGTGCGGTGCAGCTATTTATGAAACGCGCTCAGGCTGCGAAACCTGATCTGGCCTGGACAACGGCCGTTCAGACCGAGACCGCGCACATTTGCCAGTTGGTCAATGGCATTCCCCTGGGCATCGAACTGGCTGC
Organism: Chloroflexota bacterium; assembly: GCA_029559155.1. GTDB lineage: Bacteria > Chloroflexota > Anaerolineae > Promineifilales > Promineifilaceae > Leptovillus. The sequence goes on along the minus strand of JAKQCM010000383.1, from coordinate 750 downwards.
GGCCAATCTGCACCGCTTCACCTGCGCCGAAATCCGCGAAGCCATCGCCCATAACCTCGATTTTTTAACCAGCCACTACCGCGATATTCCCTCCCGCCAACGCAGTTTACGCGCCGTTTTTGATTATTCATGGAGCTTGCTGTCGCCAACCGAGCAATCTTTTTTTGCGGCCCTGGCTGTCTTTCGCGGCGGTTTTACGTTGGCGGCCGCCACAGCCATAACCCACGTTTCACGCCCCGTGCTCACCGTGCTTCTGGAACGCTCTTTGCTGCACCGGGATGAGCAAAACGGCCGTTACCATCTCCACCACACGCTGCGCCAATACGCCCAGGAGCATCTGAACGAAGCTGGCGAAACAGAGTTACAGGCAGCCCACGCGCACTATTTTGCCAATTGGCTGCAACAGCAAGAAAGACCCTTTTTCACCCCTCAGCAAACAGAAATTTTGGCGGCATTGCACGACGAGCATGACAACGTGCGCGCCTACTGGCAGTGGGCGGTCCGTCAGGCGAACGTCACTTTATTACAGCTGGGGCTGATCACGCTGCGGAATTTTTATGATACACAAAGCCGTTTTGTCGAAGGGCGGGAGTGGCTGGAACAGACGGTGGTGGCTTTGTCAACGGCCGTTCACCCCGATGCCCGGCCATTGCAAGCCAAACTTTTGGCGCGCTGGGCCTCTTTTTGCGCCAGATCGGGGCAAACAGCCACCGCCGAAAGGTTGTATCAGCAGGCGCTGCCTTTGGCACA
>JAKQCM010000378.1 GCA_029559155.1 Chloroflexota bacterium | reverse complement strand
TCGAAGACGGTGCAGGTGGACGTGGCGGCGATCAACTGGCGGGAGCGGCAGCTTTTGTTGGGGGAGTGCAAATGGGGCGATGCGCCGGTAAGCCGGAGCGTGCTGGCAGAGTTGCTGGAGGTCAAGACGCCCAAAGTGTTGGCCGATTTGCCGGACGGAGGTGATGGCTGGACGGTGCATTATGCTCTGTTCGCGCGGCAAGCGTTCACCGAAGCGGCGCACTCCTTGGCGGCGCAGCATGGAGTACAATTGCTGACGCTGCCGGAAATCGAGGCCGGGATGTAAACGTGGTGGGTAGGCATACTGTTGGGATAGATGTTGTTGGCGAACTCAAAACTGGATGAAAATCGGCGCTGAAACGAATAAGTTCTGACAGTTTTTGCTTTCGAAATGAACGACTTTTGTGACTTTTGGAGCGACAAAACAGTTCGCCAACAACATCCATCCATAAATTGCGGAAGAACCCCATAATTGTGCAATAATATTGACAATTTCCACCATCTGCGAAGCCAAGACAGATAGCTAACCGGAACTTGATGTTTTCTTTACGTCTTTGCACAAATTCTTGTCATCCTCTTAACGCCTTTATGTGTACACTCAAAGTATACACAACCACAAAGGTGATTAAGCTTATGAGAAAGAAGGTGTGGTGGAAAAAGTATTATCTTCTCATTTTAGTATGTGGAGCAATTCCGATAGTAATGTTACTAAACAGTTTATTCAGTTGGCCGAAAAGAGCCATTATTCCCATTGTCGTCATTTTGGGTTTACTGTTTGCTACCTTGGCTCTGTGGGCTTATGCCAACAGAGAGACCGATGGCTCTGAATGGTGGCAGGACGAAAGCGCCTCGGGTTGGCGTGGTTATTAGGTGAATTTGTCTGGGCGTTTGGATAGCATACATTTGAGTGGGTAAAGAATGACAATGAGGTAAAACTATGCTTAGGGATCAGACAACAGTTAGTTCAAGGAAATCAACGAATGTGCAAAAGACGAAAGTATTGATTGTGGATGATGATCATGCTATTCGGCGATTTTTGCGCACCTCGCTTACCGCACATGGCTATGAAGTGTATACCACAGCCACAGGCGAGGACGCGATATTACAAACGATCAATGTGCAACCGGAACTCATTATTCTGGATCTGGGTTTGCCGGGGATTGATGGGGTTGAAGTCACAAAGCGCATCAGGGAATGGTCGCAAACTCCAATCGTTATCTTATCTGTGCAAAATCAAGACACAGACAAAATCGAAGCGCTGGACGCTGGGGCTGATGACTACCTAACGAAACCCTTTAGTATGGGTGAATTAACCGCCAGGTTGCGTGTGGCCATGCGTCATATTCAGCAGGATGAACCGGAACTGGTATTTGTTAGCAAAAAACTGCGGGTTGACTTTACCGCTCGTATCGTCACTTACGATGGTGTGGAAGTTCAGCTAACGCCAACTGAGTATGATCTACTAAAGGTATTGGCCCAGCACGCGGGGCGCGTGCTGACACACCAACATTTACTCAGAGAGGTTCGGGGAGCCGGTGCGCAGACAGACACGCATCTGTTGCGGGTACACATGAGTAACCTTCGGCACAAGATTGAAGAAGATCCAACCAATCCACAGTACATTCTGACCGAACCCGGGGTGGGCTACCGGTTAAGGCTCGATATTTAACTTTCCAACAGCCCGGCTGTGTCGGCCAAAGGTAACTTTATAAAAAAAACAGCACCACCGTCCGGCCGGTTTTGGGCCCAAACACGGCCGTTATGCGCCTCAACAATCCCGCGCGTTATAGATAAGCCCAGCCCCGTGCCGCTTACACCGCCCGAATCCAATCGAACAAACTTGCTGAATATATGCTCCAACTCGGTTTCCGGTAAGCCTTGCCCCCGATCCTTGACGGCAACAATTACAGCTTGCTTTTCCTGATAGGCTTCCACTTCAATTGGTTCATTTGGGGGCGCGTATTTAACTGCGTTATCTATTAAATTCATCAGTGCCTGCACCATAAAGGTTAAGTCAATAGCGACCGGGGGCAGTTCATAGGGAATTATCCGTTTGACAGTACGTCCTCGTAAGCGGTTTGGCATTTGCGCCAGCGTCACGCCCACTAGCTCCTGCACGGCATAAGGTTGGCGTACAATTTTCAGAGCGCCCGATTCCATACGCGTAACGTCTAGCAAGTTACCCACCAACCTGTTTAAGCGCAGAGATTGTTCCCATGCGGTCTGAACCAGGTCAGTTTTTGCTTCCTCTGGAAGCAGAACGGTATCGTCCAGAATGCTGCTTAATGCCCCGGTAATGGACGCCAGGGGTGTCCGCAAATCATGGGAAATGGAGTTTAACAAGGTTGTCTGCAACTTTTCTGTCTCTTCCAGAAGCCTGGTTTGTCGTGCCTGCTCTGCCAATTTGGCCTTTTCCAGGGCTAAGGCTGCCTGGCTAGAAATTGAGTTCAAGAGGTGACGCTGTTCGCTGGCAAATGAATGCCTATAAGCAGCGGCAATCTCAATAGACATGACGCCGATAACCTGGCCCGTCGTCTGCAGAGGCAGGTAATAACCGCCAACACCGGTTAGCGTTTCGGTATGGTGCCCGGCTGACTGCCCGTGGCGATACACCCAATCGGCCACGGCAAAACCTTCGGTTTCCAGTTCAAAATCACCTGTTTTCGCCTGCAGAATGAGATGTTCAGTGCGCGCATCTGGCAGAAACAGCGCTACCGGGCCGCCAAACGTTGCCTGGACGTGATTTACGGCCGTTTGCGCAATATCTGCCAGGCTCGACACATTGGCCAATCGCTTGCTAAGTTCATACAGCGCTGCCGTTTGCGCCTCGCGGCGTTGGGCAGCTTGGGCCTGTTCCTGGGCGCGCGCCGCCAGCGTGCTGATAACCAGCCCCACTGCCAGCAAACCAGCAAAGGTGAGTAAGTATTCAGCATCAGCCACCACAAACGTGTAGTAAGGCGGCACAAATATAATGTCGAAGGCAATAACGCTCAGGATTGAAGCGGATATTGCTGGCCAGCGGCCCAACCAAATGGCCGCCACAATGACGGCCACCAGATAAAACATGACCAGATTGGTGGGGGTGACATACGGCCGTAACGGCAACCCAAGCAAGGTCACCAGTAAAACCAGTCCTGCACTAAGCAAGTAAGATTGCCAGGCAATCGTATTTACACCAACTGGCAGCAGCGTATTGACCGGCTTCTGGACTGGTTCCGCCTTACCGCTAATGACATACACATCCATATCCTGGCTGTGATGCAAAATTTGGTCAATAATTGAGCCATGCAGCCATTCGCGCCAGCGCGACCGCAGGGGCTTTCCGGCCACAATTTTTGTAACATTGCGGCTAAGGGCATAGTTCGTCAACGTTTCGGCCACCGAGCGACCAGTAAGTCGAACTGCCTGCGCTCCCAACTCTTCGGCTAAACGCAGCGTTTGTGCCACGCGCTCTTTCTCGGCTTCCGATAAATTAGCATAGCTGGGATCCTCTACATAAGCAGCTATCCATTCGGCATCTAGTCGCCGCGCCAGCCGCCGCGTGGTCCGCACCAATCGTTCACTAAGGGGACTTGGACTCACACACACCAATAAACGTTCCCCAGCCGCCCAGGGTCCAGGAATAGCATGGGTTTGCATGTAAGCCCGCATCTGTTCGTCAACGCGCTCAGCTGCTCGGCGCAGGGCCATTTCGCGGAGGGCTGTCAGATTCCCAGGGCGAAAGAAGCGGCGTAGGGCTTGTTCTGCCTGAGCGGGAATGTATATTTTGCCCGCCTCTAGGCGTCCCAGCAGCTCATCAATCGGCAGGTCAATCAGCTCAATCTCGTGCGCTTCATCCAAAATGTGGTCGGGGATGGTCTCGTGAACAATGATACCCGTTATCTGGTTCACCACATCATTCAGGCTTTCCAGGTGTTGAATATTTACCGTGGTATAGACGTTGATCCCGCTGTTGAGCAGCTCCTCTACATCTTGATAACGGCGGGTGTGCCGCGATCCTGGCATATTTGTGTGGGCCAGCTCATCTACCAGGACAATTTGCGGCCGTCGCTCCAGGACGCCATCGGTATCCATTTCTGTTAGGCGAATATTGCGGTAAACTATGCCACGTCGGGGCAAAATTTCCAGGCCAGCTAACAGCACATCCGTTTCCGCCCGGCCATGGGTTTCAATGTACCCCACAACAACATCATACCCTTCTTCGTGGCGCTGTCTGGCAGCTTCCAGCATGGCGTACGTCTTGCCCACACCCGCAGCGTAACCCAGAAAAATTTTCAGCTTACCCTGTTTTTCTTGCGCTTCTTTACGCTGGATATGATTCAAAAGTTGGTCAGGATCAGGTCGCTTTTCCATAAGATCATAGCCTGTTTAGGAGTTTTCGTTTTTAGTGTACAGCATGAATTATAAATCAGGACGGACCTTGATGAAGATTCAGGAGTTGACAGCAGTCACAGCATCCAGGGCAAGGTTTAGGCGAAAGACGTTCACCCGAGGCTCACCAAGTACGCCGAACGTGCGACCTTTGGTGTATTCATCGACCAATTGGCGGACAACGGCCGTTTCCACTCCCCTCACCCTGGCAACCCGTTCCACCTGATACTCAGCCGCCGCCAGACTGATATGCGGGTCCAGGCCGCTGCCGGAAGCCGTTACCAGGTCCACCGGAATGGGCTGCGTGTTGGTGGAGTCGGCCGTTTCCAGCGTCGCGATCCGGGCAGTCACCCGCTCCGTCAGCGCCGGATTGCTTGTGGCGATGGTGGAACCAGTGGAGGCGGCCGCATTGTAAGGATAGGGGCTGGTCAGCGACGGCCGTCCCCAAAAGTAGGCCGGGTCGTCAAACGGCTGGCCGATGAGTTCTGAACCCAGAATAACGCCATCCTGCTCAACCAGGCTGCCGTTGGCCTGGTGGGGAAAGATGGTTTGGGCAACGGCCGTTACCAGCAGTGGATACAACACGCCGGTTAGCAAGGTGAAGGCTGCCAAAAACACCAGCGCCGGTCGTAAATGACGCCAAAAGGTTTTCATGATGTTGCTCTCTTTTTTTAGACCAATTCCAGGGCGACCAGAACCAGGTCTATCAGTTTGATACCTATAAACGGCGCGATCAGGCCGCCTAAACCATAAATCAGCAGATTATTCCGCAGCAATTGCGCCGCTGGCAGCGGCCGGTAAGGCACCCCGCGCAGCGCCAGCGGCACCAGGGTAATAATCACCAGGGCGTTAAAAATCACTGCCGACAAAATGGCGCTTTGCGGCGTGGCCAGCCCCATGAAGTTCAGCGCGCCCAGCGCTGGATAGGTACCGGCAAACGCGGCCGGAATGATGGCGAAATACTTGGCCACATCATTGGCCACACTGAATGTTGTCAGCGCCCCACGGGTCATCAGGAGCTGCTTACCAATCTCCACAATTTCAATCAGCTTGGTGGGATCGCTGTCCAGGTCTACCATGTTGGCCGCTTCACGGGCGGGCTGGGTGCCGCTGTTCATCGCCACGGCCACATCGGCCTGGGCCAGGGCCGGCGCGTCATTGGTGCCGTCACCCGTCATGGCCACCAGCCGCCCTTCGGCCTGGTACTGGCGGATGAGCTTGAGCTTGGCTTCCGGCGTGGCTTCGGCCAAGAAATCATCTACCCCCGCTTCAGCGGCAATAGCGGTGGCGGTCAGCGGGTTGTCGCCAGTGATCATCACCGTCTTGATGCCCATCGCCCGCATCTGCCGGAAGCGTTCCTTCATGCCGGGTTTCACCACATCCTTCAGATGTACCACGCCGACGGCCCGGCCGTTGCGGGCCACCGCCAGCGGAGTGCCACCGGTGCGAGCAATGGCTTCTACGGCCGTTTGCAGCGCCCCCGGTATCGTCCCCCCCTGTTCACGGACGTATTGCGCGATGGTGTCTGGCGCACCTTTACGAATTGCGTCGCCGTTCAGGTTGATGCCGCTCATGCGCGTCTGGGCCGTGAAGGGGATAAATTCGGCCAGCTGGGTCGAGTGACCATTGGGCTTTAAGTCGAACTCCTTCTCCGCCAGGGTGACGATGCTGCGCCCTTCCGGCGTTTCATCGGCCAGCGAGGCGAGCTGAGTGAGCCGGGCCAATTCCTGCGGCCGCACACCGCCCACCGGCACAAATTCCACCGCCTGCCGGTTGCCTAGCGTAATCGTACCCGTTTTGTCCAGCAGCAGCACATCCACATCCCCGGCCGCTTCCACCGCGCGACCAGACATGGCCAGCACGTTGCGCCGGATCAGCCGGTCCATCCCGGCAATGCCGATGGCATTCAGCAGCCCGCCAATGGTGGTGGGAATAAGGCAAACCAGCAGGGCCACGAGAACGGTGACGGTAACGGCCGTTCCCTGCCCCGCTGCCTGCACGCTATAAATCGAAAAAGGCAGCAGCGTGGCCACCACCACCAGAAAAACGATGGTGAACCCTGCCAGCAAAATCGTGAGAGCGATTTCGTTGGGCGTCTTTTGCCGCTTGGCTCCCTCCACCAGGCTGATCATTCGGTCCAAAAAGCCTTCACCGGGGTTGCTGGTAATCTTCACCACCAGCCAGTCGGAAATGACGCGGGTGCCGCCGGTGACGGCGCTGCGGTCGCCGCCCGATTCGCGGATAACGGGGGCGCTTTCGCCAGTGACGGCGCTTTCATCCACGGCGGCAATGCCCACAACAACCTCGCCATCGGACGGAATCAGATCGCCCGCTTCCACCAGAACCAGATCATCCTTGCGCAGCGCTGTTGAGGCCACGGTCTCGACCTTAGCATTTCGGGCGGCGGCGGCCAGTTTTTTGGCCGGGGTTTCGGTGCGGGTGCGGCGCAGGGCATCGGCCTGGGCTTTACCGCGCCCTTCGGCCACCGCTTCGGCAAAGTTGGCAAATAGTACGGTAAACCAGAGCCAGATAGCAATCGCCCCTGTAAAAGCAGGCGTATCTCCGGCTGATTTGATGCCCAAAAGTGAGAGGATGAACAGGAGCGTTAGCAGCACGCTGCCAATTTCTACGATAAACATCACGGGATTGCGCACCAAGTGGTGCGGATTTAGCTTGACAAAGGCGTCACTCAGGGCGCGACGGTACAGTTTTTGATTGTTACTCATAACATTTCCCCTACAACAGCAGCTGTTCGACGATGGGTCCCAGGGCCAACGCCGGTAAAAAGGCCAAAGCGCCCACAAGCAGCACAATGGCAATCAGCCAGCCGACAAAAAGCAGCGAATCGGTCGGTAGCGTCCCGGCGCTAGCGGGCACGGTTTGCTTGCGCGCCAGGGATCCGGCAATGGCCAGCACCGGAATCATGAGCCAGTAGCGGGCGATGAGCATGGCCAGCGCGCCGCTGATCGGGTAGAAGGGATGGCTGCCGTTGAGTCCGGCAAAGGCGCTGCCATTGTTGTTGCCCTGCGAACTAAAGGCGTACAAAATCTGGCTAAAGCCGTGTGGACCCGGATTTGTCGCCCCGCTTTGCCCGGCGCTGGTACTGACAGCAAGCGCCGTTCCCAACAGCGCCACCATCGGCGGAACCAGGATGATCAGCGTGGCCATCTTCATCTCATACACCTCGATCTTCTTGCCCAGGTATTCCGGCGTGCGCCCCACCATCAGCCCGGCCACAAACACCGCCACGATGACAAAGGCCAGCAGGCCATACAGCCCAGAGCCCACGCCGCCAAAGATGACTTCGCCCAGCTGCATCAACAGCAGCGGAACCAGCCCGCCCAGCGGCGTGTAGGCATCGTGCATGGAGTTGACGGAGCCGTTGGAAGCGGCCGTTGTGGCCGTGGCCCACAGGGCAGAGTTAACGATGCCAAACCGCGCCTCTTTGCCTTCCATGTTGCCGCCGGGCTGCGTGGCGCTGGCGGTCTGATCCACCTCCAGCGCGGCCAACCGGGGATTGCCTTGCTGCTCGGCGTAAACGGCCGTTCCCAAAAACGCCACGAAGATGATGACCATCACCGCCAGCAGGGCATACCCCTGCCGCTGGCGGCCAACCATCTCGCCAAAAGTAAAACAAAGCGCCGCGGGAATGAGCAGGATGGATAGCATCTGAACCAAATTGCTCAACGGGGTCGGGTTTTCCAGCGGGTGCGCCGAGTTGACGTTGAAGAAGCCGCCGCCATTGGTGCCCAGCTGCTTGATGGCCACCTGCGAGGCTGCCGGGCCGCGGGCGATCGTTTGGGTGGTCACCGCTGTGCCGTCGGCGGTTGTTGTCGCATCGAGCAGGACGGCCGTTTCTGCCCCGGCAAACGTCTGCACCACCCCCTGCGACACCAGGAAAATGGCGAGCAGGAGGGCAAGGGGCAGCAGGATGTAAAGCACACTGCGGGTCATATCGACCCAGAAGCTGCCCAGTTTATCGGTACGCTGACGGCTCAGGCCGCGAATGAGGGCCACCAGCACCGCCATGCCGCTGGCCGCCGAGAGAAAGTTTTGCACCGCCAGCCCCAACATTTGCGAGAGGTAGCTCATCGTTGTTTCGCCGCCATAGAACTGCCAGTTGGTGTTGGATGCGAAGGAAACGGCCGTATTCAAAGCCAACTCGGGGGAAACGGCCGTCAGGCCATCCGGGTTAAGGGGCAGCCACGCCTGCAGGCGCAGCAGTAAATAAACCACCAGGAATCCAGCGGCATTAAACAGCAGCAGGGCGATGGCATACTGCTGCCAGGTCATTTCCTGCCCTTCGTCCACGCCAGCCAGACGGTAAAAGAGGCGCTCTATGGGGCGGAACGGCCGTAGCAGCCAGGGCAGTTCTCCCTGGTAAATGTGCGCCATCGTCATCCCCAAGGGCCAGGCCAGCAGCAACAGCAAAACCAGGTACAGTGAGATTTGCATCCAGGCATTCATCGTTAAAACCACTCCGGTTTAATCAGGGCAACAAAAAGGTAAACCAACAAGATCAGGGCGAGAACGCCCGAGATTCCATACAACCAAATCATGATTCTGCTCCAGGCAGCTTGCTTAAAGCGGCGATCAGGCCCACGCTGCCCAAAAAGAAAACGGCCGTCAGCAGCAGCAAAATAAAATCCATCAACATCATCTACCTCCGTTCAAAATGGATTGAACTCCTATTTGACTATATCGGGAAAGACATCAGGAAAAGGTTTAGAACATCTATGGGAATATAGAGAAAGTATCAAGCCCGGTGTTGTTCTAAAATGCGAGAAATATCGTTTTGCAGCGTAATGGATGGCGTCCAGATCAGTGAAGGTTGGAGATCCTCCAGGGCAAAAAACAGCTGTTGTTGACGGGCTAAGCGGCGGCGTAGCCACCAGCGGCGGTATTTTTGCCAATAGGAGAAAGTTGGAGGCGGGATGCGGGCGATAACGGCCGTTGCCTGCACCTGTGCCGCCGCATCCACAATTCCTGGCCAATAATTGGTGTATTGAAACAGATGTACGTTTACCGAGACGCCGTAATCTTCGGCCGTGGCCACCATTTCTTCCAATGCCGCAGCATCTTCAGCGCCAAAATCCAGAAATCCGGCTTCTGTGCCTAACAACGCTGGATGTCGTACTGGTATCATTTTCAACAGCAGCACTTCGGTCTCGCCACGCCGCGACATGGCGCAGGCCAGATGGAGTGCGGCGAGCGTCCAGGCTCTATCACCCACTATGATCATCAATCGAGACTTTTTCATTGACAGCTCCTGTTTGCCTGGTTCAGGCCATTGTGACGGTACAAACCAAACGGAATGTGGCTAACAAGATCTTACAATGAATGAGATTAAGTTTGTGTATGGACTACCAGGAAAGGTGTCAAATCCAGAGCAAGTTTCAGACAAGGGCATCAAGTTTCTATAAAAACAGAGGTTATGTGTGATACCCGGCCAGATGAAGGGGGGTCTCCCTCACCAATGGTGCAAAGCCCTTCAGGCTAGCAAGACCTTCAACCGCAACAAGGAGACCATTTCAAACCGTGTGCTGGCTTGTCAGTCCACTTGCATCATCTTACCTCCTGACCATAATTGAGTCATGTCAGAACCTGACCCAATTGACACCTATACCGGATACCAACTCCGCTTCTGGTTTCTAGGCGTACAGGTAACAAAGCCGCGACACGGGGTCGCTTGATTAACGGCAGAAAGGATAAGCCGATTTCTCTCGAGTAGTCGAGTGCTTTTCGACTTCGCATCCATGCCAATGTGTATAAGGTTTATGCAGGTCGATATAGTCATGAAGCAGAAATTGACATCTGGTTCACTCGAGAGAAATCTACCCTTTTTCATTCGGCATTAATCGAGTGACCCAATATCGCAACTTTGTTACCCGTATG
>JAKQCM010000359.1 GCA_029559155.1 Chloroflexota bacterium | reverse complement strand
TAATCAGGCTATGGTAGCCATACCCGCCGATCAGGCCTTGTCTGCCGGATTGATGGGACCATTCCCGCACGCGCCAACGGCTATAGACCGAGTGGGTGATATTATTGTGACCATGCGATCCGGGCATGTTTTGCTAACGGAGAAGGAAAGAGAGTCGGCCAAAATTTTAGTGGCGCGACATGGCGGAATGACGTCGCCTGAAATGCGGGTGCCCTGGGTGGGCTATCGCCTGGATGCATAAAAACTAAAACAGGGCACGTAATCCGTGCCCTGTTTTTATCTACCCCAACCTCTGCCGTACCCGTTACGGCTGCTGGTAACGCGCCGTGCCGGTGCTGACGAACGATGTGGCCGCAGTACCAATAGAATCCCCAAAACTCCTAAAAACAACAACCCTGCGACAAAAACTTCGATCCCCATATCTCGTTGCCTCCGCTTCTGATATCGTTTGATGTGTGCATTCATGCAGGAGTAGAAACAATATTTATTTAGTACCAGAGTACCAGGGGAAAATTACAAAAATTGTTACAAAAGGGGTTTTATTTTGCAGCGGTGGCTTGCGCTAGATTAGACGGTTACGAGAGAATAAATGCAGTCGGCGATTCCCTGTACAACTTCTTTCACGGCCTGCTGGGCAACGGCCGTTAACGGTTCATCAAGATGCGTATTTTGCGGCTCAATCCCAATCAACGCCACTTCACAACCCAATTCGGTGGTCAGATAACGTCCTAGCATATACAACGGCATTGTATGGCTGGAAGCGCTCAGGCCAGATGTTTCTTCCCAGGGCACCCAGCAAATATCGCCGGGATTTTTACCCATCAAAGCCATATCCACCAGCAGAACGACATCCGGACCAAAACGCCGAATCTGCCCTGTGTGGTTTTCTGGCGCATTGCCTCCCTCCAAAACGAGTACTTGGGAAGAGACTGCGGTCGGAAGCAGCAAATTTAACTGCCGGGCGGCAATAACGCCGGCGGCGTCATCGCCATGCATCTCATTGCCAATGCCAACAACCACCAGCCGCACAGGTTTCCCCCGGTGATTAGCTTGCTGGCGTCGTAATGTTTGCGTCAGCAAACTTGGCCATAAATTTTCGTAGATCATTTTCTGTGCCATAGGTGACGGTAAATGGCGTTTTATCCGTCGCCGCCAATTCCCACTCTTCATCTGACATTTCGATGCAGCTAAAACGGCAACTTTCTACACACTGGGCGCAGTAGGTGCAGCGATCCATGTGATATTTCATCACAAATTGCTTTTCTTTTTTATCAACAGTAATAATTTCAATCGCATTAGCCGGACAATCTTTGTTGCACAAGGCGCATCCTGTACACTTTTCGGGGTTCCAATGCAATTTTCCGCGTAAGCGAACAGGCGCTTCCAGGCGTTCAAATGGATATTTTTGGGTGATAGGTCGCTGCCAGATTGACTGCCAGACATCGCCTAACATTGTCGCGATTTTCATAATAACTCCCCGTTATACGAGTTGAAGCACATAAAGGACCAGCCACTGAGCCAGAACCAGCACAGCGCCGTAACGCCACCACATGCCAACCGTCTGATCAATTCGCAGGCGGGTCATGAGTGACTGCAATCCAGCCAGAACCACCAAGATGCCTACCGTCTTAAGTAAAAAATAGATTGGGTTTCCCAAACCACCCAGATAAAACGCCGTAATCAGGGTCAGACCGATGACCAATTCGACGCCCTTGCCCAGATGAAAAATCGCTAGCCCACGGCCGCTGTACTCGGTGAGTGCGCCGGCGACAATTTCGGTTTCCGCTTCAGGAGAATCGAAGGGTGGCAGCTCCAATTTGCCCATTAAGCCGATAAGCGCCACGATAAAGCCGATGGGTTGCGTTACCAAAAACCAGGTGTGGGTTTGTGCATATTGATTGATGTCGTGGATCTGCCAGCTTCCGGCAATCATTGCCGGGCCTAACAAGGCCAATAGAAAGGGGGCTTCATAGGCAAATAGCTGGGTCAGCCCTCGGGTGGCTCCAACCAACGAGAACCGATCAGGTGTGTGTGCGCCGGCCAGACCGGTGCAGAGCGTGAGCAAACTGAGCATGTAGATGGTGACGATCAGGTCTCCGGGGAAACTGAAAGACGGCCGTATCCCGGCCATTGGCACATATAAAGCGGCTGTCAGCGCCCCCGCCAGGGCTACGAGCGGCAGCCCAATAAATAGCACCGGGTTAACGCCGGTTGGCACCACTTCTTCCTTGGCCAGCAGCTTTAATGTGTCGGCAAACGGTTGGAACCACCGTGGTCCAATCCGGTTTTGTAATCGGGCGATTATTTTACGGTCGATCCATTCATAAAACAGACCCAGTAGAACAACAAATAAACCGCCTGGGAAAAATAGTAGAGAGGTGATGCTTAAGACGCCTTCCATAGTTACACCTTTCTCGCGTAGTAATCGATGCCAAACTGGCGCAAACGTTCCCAGGTCCAACGGCCGTTGCCCTCATTCCCAGAAATTGTCACACCGCGATCATTGCATGAAAAGCACGGGTCAATCCCCACCAGCAACATTGGCACATCAGCCAGATGGTGGCCTATCGAAAGGCTCAACACTGAAGCCATGTTGCACAATGTTGGCGTGCGCACTTTCAGTCGGTCCGGTTGTTCCCCACCGGTGCTGCGAATGTAATAAAACACCTCGCCGCGCGGCGCTTCCACACGACTGATCACTTCACCGGCTTTAATTTTTCGTGGGAACCGTTTCACCTGTAAATCGCCTTCCGGTAAGTTGTCTAGAATTTCGCGGATCAATCGGAAGCTTTCAAATAATTCCTTCAAACGTACCACAAACCGTGCTTCCAGATCCCCGGCCGTTTCGACCACCATCTGCACCGGAAAATCATCGTAAGCTGCATAAGGGGCATCCACGCGCACGTCGCGGATAACTCCGGAAGCACGCGCCGTTGGCCCAACAATCCCCAAACGCTGCGCATCCCGCAGTCGAGTAATGCCGATGCCGCGTGTCCGCTGCAAAAACATGCTGTCTGAGGTGGCGACAGTTAAATAATGCCTGGTGCGCTCCTCTAAAAAGTCGATGCCGGTTAAAATGGCTTTGCCTTGCTCTGGTGAAACATCGAACTTAACCCCGCCCAATACGTTAGCCGAATAATTCACGCGATTGCCGGTCAGCGCTTCCAAAATATCCATAATCGTTTCCCGGTCGCGCCAGGAGTACATGAACAATGTGTCGAAGCCCGCTTCATGGGCGGCTACGCCGAACCACAAAAGATGGCTGTGAACCCGCTCCAATTCAGCCACCAGTACACGAATGGCCTGGGCGCGGCGTGGAACGTCAACCTCAGCCAATTTTTCGACGCCTAGTGAATAGGTGAGGGCGTGAATGTGTGAACAGATGCCGCAAATGCGCTCGACCAGATAGAGATTTTGCGTCCAATTGCGCGCTTCGGCGGCTTTTTCAATGCCTCTGTGCACATATCCGAGGCGCACGGTGGCGTCGGTAACAATTTCACCATCGACGGCGAATTCGAAATGACCTGGTTCTTTGAGGGCCGGATGTTGTGGGCCGATGGGAACAATAAATTTTTCTTTTGTAGGCATGGTAATCGTGGTCATGGTTTATTTCCTGCTGGCCTGTTAGGGTGCCGCCTGTTGGTTTTCCGGGTTGAACTCTTTGCGCAGTGGGTAGGCGCCTGCCGGCCAGTCGTCGGGTAAAAAGAGATGGTTGGTATTGGGCGTGTTCAGGATGGTGATGCCCAACATTTCGACCAGTTCGCGCTCAAAAAAGCTGGCGGAGGGGATGAGGGAGCAGATGCTGGGGATAACGGCCGTTTCCCTTTCCACCCGTACCGACAGCGTAACCACCGCCGCGCCCTCGGCAAAATGATAAAGTATTTCAATTTCGCCTGCTTCCGGCCCTAAATCCAAGCCTGTGATGGTGATCAGGTACCCCCAATCACCATCCAATAAGGTTTGCACAACTTCCAGGAGCTCGTCCGGATGAACAGAAATGTCTAATACGTCAGGACGGCCGTTTCCCGTTAACATAATGCGCCGTTTAGCATATGGGAAAATGAGCGGGTTTTCGCCGCTAACCAACGTTTTTTCACTTGGTTGCGGTTTGTTCAGCTTTTCTCGCCAGGTCTCTAGCAATTGTTCCACCCGGTTTAATGCCTGTTCGGCTTGCGATTGCCCGGATTTTTCCTTAAATTCTGACAACATCGTAAATCTCCTCGGTTGACTGAGTAATGGTGGGTGGCTCAACCGGCGCGCCTTGTTGAATGGCTGTCAACAATTTCACCAGGCCGTCAATAATCGCTTCCGGCCGGGGCGGGCAACCCGGCACATATGCATCCACCGGAATCACTTCGTCGATGTGACCAACTACGTTGTAACAGCCCTGGAAAACGCCGCCGGAAATAGCGCAAGAGCCTACCGCCACCACAAATTTCGGGTCAGGCATCTGCTCATAAATTCGCAGCAAACGGTCACGCGACTGGCGCGTGACCGGACCGGTACAAATCAACACATCGGCGTGGCGAGGGCTGCCTTGCAGCTTCACGCCAAACCGCTCGGCGTCATAACGCGGTGTCAGCGTTGCCAAAATCTCGATGTCGCAGCCGTTACACGAGCCACTGTTGTAATGAATTAACCAGGGCGAGTTAATCCGTGCCCATTTTTTTACCTTTAGCAGCACATTGTTCCACTCGGTGGTCAAACTAAAATTTGTCATGGTTTCTCACCCTAAAATCAAGGCCACCAGCGCTAAAATCAGCCCGGCCAGATACAAAGCGGCGATGGGGGAGGCGGTGCTGCTGCCTAGCATCAGCACACCCAAATGTAAGACGGCAAAAAACAGGGCAATCACAAAAAACGGCCGGTACCCTGGCAGTCCAATTCGAAATGGCAGCGATTCGCCGCCGGTATAAGAACTCGATTTATTGGCGGAAGGGTTGGCTGGCCCGGCCAACAGTTTGCCAAAGCCAGATAAAATGCCCACCAGAATAATGTAAAGCACAAAAGCAATCGGTGGAATTAGCAGAACACTCATTCAATCACTCCTATAACCGACCCGCTCCAAGCGGTCATCCGCCAAATGCGGCCATCAGGGCCGTCCCGGCCGGTTGCACAATCCCATTTACCAGGCTAGGCCAGAAACCAACAATCAATATAGCTGCCGCCAGCAGAACCAGAGGGATATTCATCATGGCCGGCACAGGTTGACCGGAGAGAACGGCCGTTGACGGCCGTTTCCGGTACACCGCATTCACCATCGGCGCATAATACGCCAGCGACAGCACACTGTTCAAGGCCACAAAAGCAATAACCCCAACTATAATCAAACTGCGCGTCTCAAATCCGGCCACCAAGATTTGCCATTTGGACATAAAGCCTACCAGCGGCGGCAGCCCGCCCAGCCCCAGCAGCGCAATGCTAAACACCAGCGCCACCAAAGGGTACTTTTGTGAAGCCCCGGCCAGATCGGCGATCAGCAGCGGGTCGTGCTCGCCGCGCGCCGTATGCATCACATACAGCAGCGCACCGGCGGAAAGAAAGGCCAATCCCTTCATCATGGTGTGGCTGAGTAGATGGAAAAAACTGCCTTCCGCGCCTGCTGCCTCGCCAAAATAGATGGCGATACCCAAACCGATGAGCATGTACCCCACATGGGCAATGCTGGAAAAAGCCAGCAGCCGCTTCACTTGCTGCTGCCGCAGCGCCAGCAAGTTGCCAACCACCATATTCAACACGCCAAAAATAATGAGCAAGATGCCCCAGGTTGTCGTGGTTCCGGCCAGCGGGGCCAACGCTCTCAGCAAGGCGATCAGACCAGCTTCGATAACCACGCCGGATAACATGGCGCTGATGCCGCTGGGCGCTTGTGAATGTGCGTCTGGCAGCCAGGTATGCATGGGCACAATGGCGATTTTTACGCCAAAACCAACGATAAACAACCCACCGGCCGCCAACAGCACCCATGAATCGGGCTGTCCGGCTGCGGCAGCCTGGATTTGCACAATATCCAGTGTGCCGGTTTGCGCCAGCACCAGCGCTATGCCCATCAACACAAACACTGAACCGACCGCGCTTTGCACCAGATATTTGATGCCTGCTTCCAGAGAGGCAGCCTGATCGCGGTAAAAAGCAACCAGCAAATAGGAGGTGATGGCCATGGCCTCGAACCACAGCCAGAGATTAAAGAGGTCGGCGGCGCAGCCCAATCCCACCATCACGCCGGATATGGCCACCAGCATGGCGTAATATTTGGATTCGCCAAGCTCGCCGTGCATGTAGGTGTTGGAGTAAATGACGACCAGGGTGGCGAGGGCCAGCACGGCCGTTGCCAGCAGCAAGCTCAATCCATCCAGCCGCAGCGTAATCGTGCCCAGGGTATAACTGAGTGGGCCATTGGCCTTAAATTCTTGCCACGTCCAGGCGAAGGGCAGCCACGCGCTGAAAATGGCGATTAACGCGACCCAACGGGCAACGGCCGTGTCTGTGGCCATCCGCCGCCGCGCCAGACGCCCGATCAAATAAACCACCGGCGACCATAACAACGGCAGCCAGATCAGCCACAAAAACACGGGAAGATTTGTCAATGCGTTCATATCCATAAAACATCTCTCGGCTTAAGCCGCTCCCGCCAAGATCAACAGCACCACCACCAGCGCGGCCACAATGCCCAGCACATTCCAGTTCAATTGGTCGGTCTGCGATACCTGAAGCGCGGCCGCCGCTTTTTGCGTCAGGCTTACCGCGCCGCGGTTCAACATTTCAGCCCCAAATCCGTTGGCGGCCGCTCGGCTAAAGCCCGAGAGCGCCAGAGTCAGCCCTGCCAGCCGGTCGCGCAGCAGCCATGCCGCTATACCTAAAGCAATGACACCCAGCGCCACCCATGTGGCCGGCTCCGATACAATTCTGAGCATCATTTCGCCAACGGTCATGGTGTGTAGCTCGTGGTAAGGCAGCGTCGCCTGCAGCCAACTGCCGAACAAGCCCACCAGCAGCCAGGTGGTCAGCGTGCCGAAGGCCAATGGAATCAGCGCCGTTTTCATCGGCAAACCGGCGTCATGCACCTGTTTTTTGCCTTGCGGTTGGCCGAAAAATACCAGCGAAACCATGCGCAGGGTGTAATAAGCCGTGATGCCCGCGCCTAAAACCATGCCGCCATAAGCCCAAATCGGTCCATTTGCCAGCCCGCCTTCCAAAATGAGTTCTTTGCTCCAGAAGCCATTGAGGATTGGAAGTCCTGCCAGCGCAGCCGCCCCGATGATAAACACGACGCTGACAACCGGCATTTGCTTGCGCAGGCCGCCCATCTGGCGCATGTCCCGCGTGCCGGTGGCATGGATCACCGCGCCCGCGCCTAAAAACAGCAGCGCCTTAAACACGGCATGGCTGAAAAGGTGGAATTGGCTGGCAAACACGCCGCCAACACCAATGGCGTAGACCATATAACCCAATTGGCTGACGGTGGAATAAGCCAGTACGCGCTTGAGGTCTGTGGCTACAACGGCCGTTAGCGCTGCAATCAGAGCCGTGATGAGGCCGATGAGGAGCACGGCCGTTTTCCAACCCGACACCTCTGCAAAAGCCGGATAAAACCGGGCCAGCAAATAAACGCCCGCATTCACCATCGTCGCTGCGTGGATGAGCGCACTCACCGGCGTCGGCGCTTCCATCGCGTCTGGCAGCCAGGTGTGAAACGGAACTTGGGCCGATTTGGCCATCGCCGCAAACAAGAAAGCGAAGGCGATAAAGCTCAAAACGCCGCCTGGCAGCGTTTGCGCCTTCGCCAGCAGCGTGCCGATCTGATAGTCGCCCAGGTAAACATAGGCGGCCAACGTACCCGCCAACAGGCCGATGCCGCCAAACTGCGTCATGATCAGCGCCTTGATGCCGCCGCGCACTGCTTTGGGATCGTCGTTATAAAAAGAGATGAGCGCATAAGAGCACAGCGCCGTCATTTCCCAAAAGACAAACATCAGGAACAGGCTGCCTGTCAGCACCAGACCGGCCATCGATCCGATAAAGAGCAGCACCAGGGCGTAGTAGCGCCCCAACTGCGCTTCACCACGCATGTATTCCACGGAAAAAATGACCGCCAGGCTGCCAATCACGGTGGCAACAACCGCCAGAAACACGCCCAAACCATCAGGTACAAAGGTGAACAGGCCAAACACGCTGCCTGCATCCAGGCTGATGGCTGCCTGGTCGGTGGTATTGGGGATGAGGGCCAGGGCGGCTGCGCCTGCTGCCAGCGAGAAAATGACGGCCAGCGCATGTTGGGCGCGCGGTCGATTATCGCCGGCCAGCCAGACGCAAACTGCACCCAACCAGGATAATCCAATGGTAAGAATGATGAACCAGGCGCTCATAGATTACCTCCGCAGGGTGGCCAGATTATTCACGTCCAAGGAGCCGGTAAGGCGTTTTACCTGGACGGCTAAAGCCAGGCCTATAACGGCCACAATGGTGTCGGCGACAATGACGGTAACGGCCAAACTTTGGCCCAAGTTTATTTGGCCGCTGATTTTCCCCGCCGCTACCAGAGCGATGATGGCGCCTTTGACCAAAATCTGTAGGGCGATGATCACTTGAAACAGGTTGCGAATGGTGAGCAGGCCGTATAGCCCAACGCCGAGCAGGCATAACACGCCGCCAGCGATAATGGTGAATTCTGTGGTCATACGTGGGACTCCTTGATGGGCGCGTCTGAGGGCAACTCCAGAGGGTAGGCTTGCGTTTGAGGAATGATCAGAGTGGTTTGGCGTGCCTTAAAGTTGGCGATGGCTTGCTCTTCGGCGGTCTCTTTTTCGGCCAGAATGCCCAAGATGCCTAAGACGCCGGCGAATATCAGTCCGATTTGGACGAGCATGTCCAGCCCGCGCTGGTCCCACAAGGTGGTGGAGAAGGAGGGTTCGGCTACGGCCGTACTCACATCTGTCGCTGGCACTATAAACCAACCCACCAACCCAATCAATGCCAGAGCCAGACTACCAGCCAATGCCCAGGGCACTAACGGCCGTAACCCCAACGCATCTTCACCGGCAATGGTAATGCCAAACACAAACAACACCGTAACCAATCCGGCGCCTACGCTCAATTCAATTACGGCTACTTCATGTGCGCCCAAAAAATACAACAAACCGGCGACAATACCGCTGGTACACGCCAGCCACAAAGCAGCGGCCAGCAGTTGTTTGGTTCGTAATGCTTGCAGCGCGCACAAAGCAGCGGCGATCATCAGAACAAGATTTAAATACATTGGAAAGCTCCTCCAGAGCATACGTTACGCGATCTCCCATCATGCAGACAGTGACACTTGTCATGGAAATGCGTGACAGAAATACCTTTTGTGAATTATTGCACAATCCAGTCTGGTGGAATCGAAAACAAATGGCAGGAAGGGGGAAATGTGTAATTTTCGCCAGTTTTGCTCTGGTCGTAGACGGTCCAGGTTTGTAGATGAAGCTCCGGGCGATTGTCTCGTTGGCCCCAAATGCGCAGGCAAACCTCGCCGGGATGACGGCGATTTTGGCTGATCAGGCGTGGTGTAAAATCGGGCCGGGTTTAGGCAGCGTTCCGATTTCGCCGCCAGCAGGTGAAAAACAAGATGCCGGTGACGAGAAAGGGCGAACTGTAGGCAAACGCCGAAAACAACTGGCGCTCAGGGAATGTGAGGTAGGCCAGAAAGGCAATACCTAGCGCGCTCAGTAATGCCACCATGCTGCCCGCGGCTTCCCATCGCCAGGCGCACAAAATGCTGGCCGTGGCCACGCTTACCAGGGCGAACAGGAGGATTGCGGCCTCGGGCAGCTGCCGGGAGCGGGCGGCGGCGATGCCGTCTGTACCGATGACGCTCAGGTAGATTAGGCCGGTGAGGAAGGCCAGCAGCCCTACGGAGCGGGCAAAAAATCGCATGTCGCTGACTTGTTTTGGATTTTCTTGCGTCAGGTGGTTGTTGCCATTTGTGACTTGCGCCATGATGTCACCTCCATGATCCGGTTCGGGTGAGCGGATCGTTTCGTTGAGTTGGATGTTGGCGGCGATGGTGAACAAAAACGCAGGGTCTTCTATGGTTTAGTATAGGGGGAAACGGCCGTTTCCCCCTAGTAACGGTTGTCATCTGTAACAGGTGACAGTAAGCTAAACCGCCCGCAGAAGGCAGG
>JAKQCM010000330.1 GCA_029559155.1 Chloroflexota bacterium | reverse complement strand
GATTTCTTCGGCCGTGGCCAGGCGAATGTGGCCACCGTCGCGCAGCGCCTTGTAATTGCGCCAATCCTCGATGTGCTCAAACGTCACCAGCTCGCCGGTGCCGGGATCGATGTACCGCTCGCCGGGCAAACGACTGCGGTACTTCACGCGCTTCAAAATGACGTGAGGCAGCTTTTGCTCTTCTTTGAATTTGGTTACGCCTTTGGCGATGTCGCTCATGTTATGTCTCCTTATGGCGGGTACGGCCGTTTGCTGCGCCGTGATGTTTGCGCGCAAACTGTGCAGCCGCTATCCCAGAATCAATCTAAAGGGCACGTTGGCCCAACGCATTTTCACCTTGTCCGGCGGCGAGGGCGGCCGGGTGCTGGATTGTGTCCAGTGAACTTTCAGCCAGTAGTCGGTTTTATAGCCCGTGCCACCCTTGCTCAGGGTGTCGATCAGCTCGTTTTCCAGGGCGTTGAGCGTCTGCTCCGCATTGCGCAGCGCCGTTTCCTGGTCGCCGTCGTCGGCAATCTGGGCCGCAATAACGGCCGTAATGTCGTAGCTGCCAAACTGCCCCCCGGCGGTGCTACCCGCCGGGTTCCAGCCCTGGTAGCTCAGCACCACCTCGACGGCCAGCTTGTCGGGAAACGTCCGGTAGTCACGCACCTTTTTGGCGTAGGTGTCCACCAGGGCCGCATCGAGCAAGGTTTTGAGTTCGGCCAGGCACTCGTTAATCGTGGCAGTCATCAGCCCAGCTCCTTGGCATACTCGGCGTCAATCTCGCCAAAGAAACGCTCGCCCGCCGTGGCCAGAACTGGCTGCAAGTCCTGACTAAACACCTCGTCAACCCACGGCCGACGGCCGTGTACAACCGGACCATATTCGGCCGGTGAGCCGCCAAACACGGGATTGGTGACCGAGGGGTCAATGTCAACCAGGCCCTGCTCGTTAAAAACCTGCTCCCGCGTCGCCGCCGCCAATGTGCCGGTGAGGCGAGGGGCACGGGCTTCCCATGCCTTCCCTGCTTCCGTGGTCACAAAGGCAACCATGCGGGTAACGGCCGTATCGCCGCTGAAAACCATCTGCCGCGTGGCGTTGGCCCCAGCTCTCCGCAGGGCTTGCAGCTTTTTAATGGACGCGGGATCGATTTCGACGCTGTACATCAGGCAGCTACCCCCTCGTCCTCTAGCAGGAACTCGTAAAAGCGCGGGCTGGTGTTGGGCACGGCCGTAATGTCACGAATGCGGTAATCCACCCCACCGCAGGCAAAGCGGTGTTTGGTGGTGACGGCCGTACCAGGCACGGCCGTGTGGCTGCGCATCAGCCGCGCCGTAGTGGCCAGCCCGGCCCGCTCGGCTTCTTCGGCCGAAATGGCCTGGGGCTTGGAGCAGGCCAGCGAGGCAATGACCGTCGTGCGCGCCGTTTCGTTGGTGCCATTGGGAATGGCCAGAATGGCGGCCGTTGTATCCAGCACGACGCTAAGCATGGGGGCAGAAAAGGCGAAGTTGAACATTACAGCCCTCGCCTCCCCTTTGCCCGGGCAAACATTACTGGCCGGTACGGCCCGGCCGTGTCCGGTTCCAACAGCCCGGCAATCTCATCTTCAGCCATCTGGCGCAAATCGGCCGCGCGGCGATTCCAGTCCATCTCCTTGCGCTGCACCGCCA
>JAKQCM010000329.1 GCA_029559155.1 Chloroflexota bacterium | reverse complement strand
AGCAAACTTAACGCAAAGCACGCAAAGGAGCAAAGGCGCAGAGATTTTTCTCGTTGTTGATGTTCACATCTCTGACCAAAAAAGGCAGTTTAGGAGCTTGAAACTTTGCGTCTTTCACCTCTTTGCCCCTTTGCGTTAAGGTTTTTAAACTACTGAGACTGGAGACTTAGCAATCTCCAGTCTCCAATCTCCCCTCCCTCCTTAACCCCGGTTAACTTTAAACTGAACCCATCCTTAATGACAATTGTCCCAGGCCAGCCTGACAAATGTCATTGCCGCAGGCTTGCCTGTGTCGTAATATAAGGTTATCCTTAAAACAAAGGTTTTAGGTAAGCCTTATAATAAACCCGACGGGTCTTCGAGACCTGTGAGGTTTTGTGAAAGACACAGGGTCATGAAACACGAATCCTTCAACGAAAGCATTGAGATGTATCTGAAAACGGTCAGCGAACTGGCGGCCGGGGATGGCCTGGCCCCAATTTCGGCGCTGGCCGAGCGGCTGGGGGTGTCCACCGTCTCGGCCACGGAGATGGTCCACCGCCTGTGCGAGAAAGGGCTGCTGGACCATACGCCCTACAAAGGCGTGGCCCTGACCGAAGACGGCCGTCGCCGCGCCCGGCGGGTTATCCGGCGGCACCGGTTGTGGGAATGTTTCCTGGTGGATTACCTGAATCTGCCCTGGGAGAAGGTCCACGATTATGCCTGCCGCTTGGAACATGCCACGGACACGGCCGTTACCGAAGCCCTGGCTGCCTTTCTCCACAATCCCGCCACCTGCCCGCACGGCAACCCCATCCCCAGCGCCGACGGCGACGTAACGGCCGTGCACGACACCCCCCTCAGCGATTTACAGCCCGGCGACCGCGGCGCCATCACCCGCATTCACCCGGAGAGCGAACTCCTGCTGGATTATCTGGCCGCGCGGCATATTTTGCCCGGCCAGCCGTTGGAATTTGAAGAACTGGCCCCCTTTAACGGCCCCTTGATGATCAAAATCGGCGGCGAGACCCATGCTTTAGGTCAAGAAGTCGCCGCCCATATTTTTACGGAACCCGCTTATGACGCTAACTGATCTCTTTCATCCTGGCGTAACTGACCACAAACCGCAAACGGCGACGGCCGTTCTCCCCCTGACAATGGCCGCCGCCGGCCAACCCCTGCGCCTGGTCGAAATCCGCGCCGGGCACGAACTGACCCACCGCCTGGCCGAACTCGGCCTGACGCGCGGCGTCGAACTGAAAGTCGTGCAAGACGCCGGCGGCCCGCTGCTCGTCTCCGTGCGCGGCTCGCGCATCGCCATTGGGCGCGGCATGGCCCACAAGCTGATGGTGGCCCCCGCATGAATGGAGATTAGAGGTTGGAGATTCGTTACCATCAATCTCCAATCTCTAATCTCCAATCTCCCCTACGAATGATGAACCCATTCCTCATCGCCCTCGCCGGAAACCCCAACGCCGGCAAGAGCACCATTTTTAACGCGCTCACGGGCGAGAATCAGCACGTGGGCAACTGGCCGGGCAAAACCGTGGCCAAAAAAGAAGGCAGCTTCCAGGTGGGCGGCCTGACGGTGACGGTGGTGGACCTGCCGGGCACGTACAGCCTGACGGCCTACTCGCCAGAAGAGGTGATTGCCCGCGATTTTATTTTGCAAGAACGGCCGTCTCTCGTCGTCACCGTGGTGGATGCGGCCAACCTGGAGCGCAACCTCTACCTGACGGTGCAGGTGCTGGAGCTGGGCGTGCCGGTGATCATCGTGCTCAACATGAGCGACCGGGCCGCCGAGCGCGGCATCATCATTGATACCGGGCGGTTAGGCCGGGAATTGGGCGCGCCGGTGGTAACGGCCGTCGCCAGCCAAAACAAAGGTCTGGCCGAACTGCGCGCCCTCATCGCGGCGGAGGCAGAACGACATGCAGTTGCT
>JAKQCM010000326.1 GCA_029559155.1 Chloroflexota bacterium | reverse complement strand
CCGGTGGCTTCTTCGAAGGGAGCCATGGATTTGTCGAAGCGAATGACGTCGGCGTCGGCGAAGGGACCATCAACTGTGACAACGGTGCCGGTAAATTCACCGGCAAGGGCGCGTTCCAGGAAACCACCGGTCAGGACCGGGAAGCCAGCATCGGACATGGTTGCATTGCTGCCTGTATCGGAGGGGCCGGCTTGTCCGGCTACACCGGCAGGCCAGGAGGCGTCGATTTCAGCCACGACGGTGTCGAGGTCGCTGGCGCCGCTGACGTAATCAACCATACCGGTCCAGAAGGAGCCGGAACCAACTTCACCAGGCATGAGGTCGGAGGCGTCGAAGCGGAAGCTGGTGGCGTTGGCGACCAGTTCAGCCAGGCTGCGTTCGAGTTCTTGTCCGTACATGTCCGGGGTAGCGGTCTGATGGACGGCGAGGGCGCCACCGTCAGACATCCAGCCACCGGCAGATTCGGGGGTGGTGAAGTATTCCATGAGGGCGTTGACTTCTGGCCGTTCGTTGAACTGAGCCATGATGTCACCGGCGACGAGGAAGGGGCTGCCATAAGCCGGGTCGATGCCGGGCAGATAGAAGACCCCATAGTCGGTGCCGAATTGGACGCCTTCAGGGAAGAAGGAGGTGATGAAGTTGCCTTGTTTGTGGAGCCAGCAGCGCGGCGGATCTTCAAACATGGGCAGGGGGGCGTCGCCGAAGTTGGTGGTGACGATGGAGGCACGGCCGCCTAGGACATAGCTGTCGTTGAACCAGATGCTGCTCCAGGCTTCGATGGCAGCTTTGACTTCGGGGGAGGCGAAGGGCAGGGTGCCCTGGACCCAGGCGTCGTAGTTTTCGAGGGAAGTGGTGCGGAGCATCATTTCCTCGGTCCAGTCGGTGGCGGCCCAACCGGTGGCGACACCGGATTCGATGCCGATGCACCAGGGGGTGTCCCCGTCGGCGACGATGGTGTCCATGAGGGCGACGAGTTCATCCCAGGTGGTGGGGACTTGGTAACCGGCGGCGTCGAACTGGGCTTTGGGATACCAGACGAGGCTTTTGCCGTTGAAGCGATGCCAGACACCGGCGCTTTGGCCGTTCATCTGGGCCATATCGAGCCAGCTTTGGTTGTATTGTTGGCTCAACCAGTCGGCGGGGATGTAGGAAGAGGGGTCAACGACTTTGCCCTGGCCGACGAAGCCAGCCAGCAGACCGGGCTGCGGGAAGTCGGCAATGTCGGGGGCGTCGCCAGCGTCTACGCGGACGGAGATGGAGGCTTCGAATTCTTTGCCGCCGATGTATTGGACGTCGATGCCGGTGGCTTCTTCGAAGGGAGCCATGGATTTGTCGAAGCGAATGACGTCGGCGTCGGCGAAGGGACCATCAACTGTGACAACGGTGCCGGTAAATTCACCGGCAAGGGCGCGTTCCAGGAAACCACCGGCCGGGTAGGGGAAGGCGGCCATGGGCATGTCTTCCGCGGGGGCAGCAGCCTCGGTGGGCGCTGCGGCTTCTTCGGCTGGGGCAGCGGCTTCAGTCGGCGCTGCTTCTTGAGCTGTTTCTGTGGGTGTGGCGGTGCCGCCGCAGGCTGCGAGAGCCAGGGTCAGGAGCATTACCAGACCTAATACCATCCATAATTTTTTGTTTGACATTTGTTTTTCTTTTCCTCCCAGTTATAAATAACTAGATTTTTTTTGGTAATTTCTAAAAACAAATCAGTTGTGTTAAGCGCTAGAATCACCTCCTATGGCGAACGACAATGGGTTACGGCCGTTTCTCAACAACCGCACGTCTTATTGTTTTGGCGGCGCAGTCGTATTGCGCTGGACCAATTCGATGGGCAGCAATATTTCCTGTGGTTCTGGCATTGGATTTGCCATCACTTGCAACAGTAATTCACAACCACTGACGCCAGATTCGTAAAGCGCCTGACGAATTGTGGTGATGTGCAGATATTCAGCGGCTTCTATGTTGTCGAAACCAATAACAGATAGGTCTTCGGGGATTTTTATGCCCATGTCGAGGGCGGCTTCGATGACGCCGATGGCCTGGGTGTCGCTGTAGGCGAAGATGGCCGTGGGGGGAGTGGGTAGGTTGAGCAAGTTGGTGGTCATGGCGCGGGCTTCGTAACGGCCGTGTGGCCCTTGTTGATGATAATCCGTCCGAAATTCCAAACCTGCCTCGGCTAAAGCCTGTCGATAACCCTTAAAACGGTCGCGTACGGGTGAGTTAAATGGATCATCCAGATAATCGCTAATGTACGCGATACGACGATGACCCAAATCCAACAAATGTTTCGTCGCCTGATACCCCCCGAACACATTGTCTACCACAACCCGGCTTAGCGCCGGATGGTTTGCATCTACCAGAACCGTCGGCAGGTCTGATTGTTGGATGTGCTGAACATCTGTGTCCGTTGGGGTTAGCGAAATAATTAACAATCCATCTACCATCTGCCGACGTAAGACATTCAGTAAATACTCGTCTCGCCTTTCCACCAGTTCCACATCAAACAAGATGAGATCGTACACACTGTTCGTCACTACCGAAACGACACCTTGCAGCCGGCGCACAACAGATGGATTGGTGAAATAAGGAACCAGGGCCCCAATGACCATTGTTTTACCACTGGAAAGACGGCGGGCAGCCAGGTTGGGGGAAAAATCGAGTTCGGAAATGGCTGCTAAAACCTTGCGGCGGGTTTCCTGGCTGACGGACACGTTATCATTCAGAACCCGAGACACAGTTCCTACGCCAACACCCGCTTTTTGAGCAACATCCCTGATAGTTGCGGTTGCCATCTTCCTTCTCCTTTTCCATACGGCATTGGACAAAAATTGTGTGATGCCGTCACTATTAGCTAAGATGGAACCGGTTCCAATTGGTCATACTATACATGACTCGCTCGCTGCTGTCAAGGTTATCGCACAGGTGATTTTGCAAATGGGCAATCGGTGTCGTATGGTGAACCTGGAGTAAATCTTTGTGGCTTTACGCGGGGTCAGGTGGAGAGGCAGGGGGGACAAAAAAACCCCGTTGATCGGGCAATCAACGGGGTCTGAGTGCAAAACTTGATGTAGTTCGGCGGATTAGTCGCGGCGGCCGCCAAGAATAGCGACGTAGTACAACAATTGGCCAATGGCCGCAACGGCCGCAGCTACATAAGTAAGCGCGGCAGCATCCAAAACCTTGTTAACCCCTTGCATTTCATCTTCAAATAAAATGCCATTACTTACCAGCAATTTCTTGGCGCGCTTGCTGGCGTCAAACTCTACTGGCAAGGTGATGAGGGTGAATAAGACGGCCAAGCCGAACAATCCTACGCCTAACAGTGATATGTAATACCCGAGACCCGTGCCCTTGATCAGGACATCCATGAATAAACCGACCATGAAAATCATGGGGGCCAGGCTGCTGCCCAGGTTGGCTGCCGGAACCAGGGCGCTGCGTAAATTCAGAGCAGCGTAACCGCCGGCGTCTTGCAGGGCATGACCCATTTCATGGGCAGCTACGCCGGCTGCGGCGACGCTGGGTTGATCGTGAACGGCCGGGCTGAGGCGCAGCACTTTACTGCGCGGATCGTAATGATCGCTCAGGTTACCCTGAGTGCGCTCGATGCTGACATCGTACAGACCCTGGGCATCGAGCAGTGTGCGGGCCACTTCCGCGCCGGTGACGTTGCGGTGTGTGCGTACCTTTGAATATTTGTTGAAGGCTCCCTTGACTCTGGATTGAGCGAATAACCCTAAGACCAGACCTGGGAGAGCCAGAATCCAGAAAAGTGGGCTGTAAAATATGAACATTTATCTTTCTTATCTCCGTTGCCGCTGAATGCGAATTGGCACTGGCGCTTTTCTGGCTTTTTCTTCGGCAAGGCGTTTGGCCTGGCGCAGCAAGAAGATGCCGGTGACGCCGGTTGGTAGTAAGATTAACCAGAAAGTGAGATCAGACAGTACCATGATTTTCTCCTTGGTGTGAAAATTCAAATCTGCGCTAGATTTTTGCATATTTGCAGGTGGGTCGTCAATAGAACGGCCGTCTTTCCAATCAATATCTTATATTCCCTGCCAACCCTTACTCACTTGTTTTATGGAGGATTGCATACATGAGTGACCAATTTGGACTACCCCGTGATCTGGGAAATGGGCTGACATTGCGGTGGGCTACACCAGCCGATACCGAGGAAATTGCCGCCTTTAACTTGCGTATTCACAGCGATGATCCGGAGAACCTAGAACATTTTCTCGTCGATTGGACCCGCGATCTGATGAGCGGCAGCCATCCGACCACGCAGGCCGGCGATTTTACGGTTGTCACGGATGACCACGACGGCGGCAAAATTGTGTCCACCCTGTGCCTTATCGGCCAGACCTGGGCCTATGAAGGCATTCCGTTTGGCGTGGGGCGGCCAGAATTGGTAGGCACCGATGCGGCTTACCGGCGGCGGGGATTGGTGCGGGCGCAGTTCGAAGCTGTCCACGCGCTGAGCGCCTCACGCGGGCACATGGTACAGGCTATTACCGGCGTGCCCTGGTATTACCGCCAGTTTGGCTATGAAATGACGGTGAATTTGGGCGGTGGGCGAAATTATCGACTGGGACTGCACAAAGAGACCCAGACTGCCGCTGACGAACCTTATAAACTGCGCCCGGCCACTGTGGAAGACATTCCCTTTTTGCAAGAGCTGTATGCCCACACCTGTGCCGATGGCCTCTTGACTCGACTGCGCGATGCGGCGCTTTGGCGCTATGAAATGACGGAGGCGCATCGGACCTCGGAGTATTCGCGGCATTTTTATGTGGTGGAGGAAACGGCCGTTTCCCAACCCGTTGCCTATGTTGAATACCGCGACTGGGGCCAATCTTTTGGCGTCCGTGAATTGAGCGTCCGGCCGGGCCACTCATTGCGCGCCGTCGCCTTGTTTCTTATTCGCAGCCTGGAACAGGAAGCCGTACTCCTCAACCCGGAGCGCAAAAAGCCCTACCAAAACATTCACTTCCATTTTGGCGAGTCTCATCCGGTATATGAGGCTTTGGCGCGCGAACTGCCAACCGGTCGCCCGCCCTACGCCTGGTATATTCGCGTAGCCGATCTGCCCGGGTTTTTGCGCCACATCGCGCCGGTGCTGGAAACCCGTCTGCAAAACAGCGTGATGGCCGGACACAGCGGGACAATCAAACTGAATTTTTACCGCTCGCAGCTAACGATGGTCTTTGAAAAGGGTAAGCTGGTCGATTTGGGCACTTACGAGCCGGAGCGGCTGGAAAGCGGCGATGCCCTTTTCCCTGAACTGACCTTTTTGAAGCTGCTGTTTGGCCATCGCAGCCTGGATGAGCTGGATGCGGCCTTCGCTGATTGTTATGCAAACAATGAAACGGCCGTACTCCTGCCGATTTTGTTCCCCAAACGGCCGTCTCGCCTCATCGAGTTAGGGTAAGCCAGTGCAAAATCCACTGCTCCCATTCATCCACCAAAACGGCGCGTTCATCCTCGATGGCGGTCTGGCCACCGAGCTGGAAGCATGGGGCTGCAATTTGGGCGACGCGCTCTGGTCGGCGCGGCTGCTGCACGACGATCCGCAAATGATCAAGCGCGTGCATCTGGCCTACTACAAGGCCGGGGCCGACTGCGCCATCACGGCCAGTTACCAGGCGACCATCCCCGGCTTTATGGCTCAGGGCATGACCGAAGCCGAAGCCATCCGCCTGATCAACCTGTCCATCGAACTGGCAGTACAGGCGCGGGATGAATTTTGGGCTGAAGCAGCAAATCGGGTGGGGCGAATACGGCCGTTAGTCGCGGCCAGCGTGGGGCCATATGGGGCGTATCTGGCCGATGGCTCTGAATATCGCGGCGATTACGACCTGGACGAGGCGGGCTTACGCGCCTGGCACGCGCCGCGCTGGCAGCTTCTGGCCGCCAGTCCCGCCGATTTGCTGGCTTGTGAAACCCTGCCATCGCTGGCCGAGGCCAAAGCGCTGGCCGCCCTGCTGACCCAATCGCCCGACCGCATGGCCTGGTTCAGCTTTAGCTGCCGCGATGGGCAGCGCATCAGCGATGGCACGCCGATTGCCGAATGCTCGACCTATCTGGACCAGTTTCCCCAGGTGGCGGCCATCGGCGTTAACTGCACCGCGCCGCGTTTTATCCCCGACCTCATCCGCGAGATTTTTCGGGTGACCCAAAAACCGATCGTCGTCTATCCTAATTCCGGCGAGACGTATGACGTGGAACGTAAACATTGGTTTGGCGAGTCGGTACCGGCGGAGTTCGGCACGTTTAGCCGTGAATGGCGCAAGTTGGGCGCGTCCGGGTTGGGCGGCTGCTGCCGCACGCGTCCGGCGCATATTCAGCAAATTCGGGATCGGTTCCGTGGGGAGGCCGGGCATGTGGGGTGAACTGGCGGCGTTTGGCACGGCCGTTTGTTGGTCGTTAACGGCCGTTTTCTTCAGCTACAGCGGACGGCTCATCGGGTCCGGCGTGGTCAATCGCAGCCGCCTGCTTTTTGCGCTGTTTTTTCTGGCCATCATGCATTTTTTGTTGGAAGGCACGTTCTTTCCGCAGCACGTCGAATTGTTCCGCTGGCAGTGGTTGGCGATTAGCGGCATTTTGGGGCTGGTGTTGGGAGATACGTTTTTGTTTCAGGCTTACGTACTCATCGGCCCGCGTCTGTCTATGTTAATGATGTCCAGCGTGCCTATTTTTAGCCTTCTGTTCGGCTGGGCGTTGTTTGGCGAAGTGGTTGGCGGGCTGGAGTTGGCGGGCATTTTGCTGGCCGTTGGCGGCATGGGGTGGGTGGTCACAGAAAAGCGCGCCGGACTGACGGTGATTGAAAACAAGCAGTATTGGCGCGGTTTATTTTTTGCCCTGGCCGGGGCGTTGGGGCAGGTTGCCAATCTGGTGACGGCTAAATATGGTCTGGTGGGCGGTTTTCCCACCATTTCGGCGACGATCATTCGTATTCTGGTGGCCGCCATCATTTTATGGGGCTTGGCCGCTTTTCGGGGTCAGTTGCAGTATACATTTCGCCAATGGCGCAATGTACGCGCGTTCCCCACCATGGTCGGCGGCTCGTTTTTTGGGCCGTTTTTGGGGATATGGCTGTCGTTAACGGCCGTGCAGCTTACCCGCCTGGGCATTGCCTCCACCTTGATGGCCTTGCCGCCGGTGCTGCTCATTCCTGTCGAATACTTTGTTTACCGCCGCCCCATTAGCCCGCGCGGCATTGTGGGAACCGTGGTGGCCTTTGTGGGGGTAGCGCTTATTTTTGCGAGTGGGGGATAACGGCCGTTTACCTGCTACTTTTTTACTGCCCAGACGTAAAATTTAAAGATATAATGAGATAGTCAACTACCGATCCGACTCCAATCGTAAACCAATTTGGTGGCGGAGCCGCCGGTATTTAGACGCTATAAGCAGCCGTTGGAAAACTGCTCCATGTGGAACAACCAGATGGCTGCCTAAAAGGAGATCGACAACGATGAATTTGCTGACAGGGTTTCTCCCCATTTTATGCATCCTGATTGTGGGGCTGATCGTTTTGTTCGCCGCCTCCATTCGCGTGGTGCAGGAATACGAACGCGGCGTGATCTTCCGCTTAGGCCGCGTGATGGGCGCCCGTGGTCCTGGTTTGTTCTTGCTCATCCCCTTCATCGAGCGCATGATCAAGGTCGATTTGCGAACCATCACCCTGGATGTGCCTTCTCAGGAAGCCATTACCACCGACAACGTGACAGTGAAGGTCAACGCTGTGGTCTATTTCCGTGTAATCGACCCTACGGCCGCCGTGGTGCAGATTGAAGATTACCGCCGCGCCACCTGGTTGATTGCCCAAACCAGCCTGCGGAACGTCATTGGCCAGTCGATGATGGACCAACTGCTGCAAGATCGTGAATCCATCAACGAGCAGTTACAGCACATTATCGATGAGGCGACCGAGCCTTGGGGCGTTAAAGTGAGCATTGTCGAGATCAAGGACGTGGAGTTGAACTCGCAAATGGTGCGAGCCATGGCCCGGCAGGCGGAAGCGGAGCGGGAACGCCGCGCGAAAGTCATCCATGCGGAAGGTGAATTGCAGGCTTCGCAGCAATTGGCCGAAGCGGCCCGCGTGATGGGTCAGGAACCGGGAGCCATGACGCTGCGTTATTTGCAGACGCTCTTGGAAATTGGCGTGGAGCAAAATACCACGACGATTTTCCCAGTTCCGGTAGAAATGTTGTCTTTGTTCGTGGGCAAAGACTCAGACAAAAACAAGTAATTGGATCATTGATTTTTTGAAATTGAGATTGGAGATGGGCAAATCGTTTTTCCCGTCTCCAATCTTACTCGCCATCTGATAAAGTTCTATTGCGTCGTCCAATCCTATTTATTATCGGTTTGTTTGTGTTTACCAGTGTGTCTTGCGCGCTTTTGCAAGGGCCACAGCAGCCGGTTATTCCTACTCCGCCCCCCCTGGCTTCCCCAATTGCTCAGAGTGTTTTGCCCGTCGGTGTGCTGCCGGAAGATGTGGTGTTTAACCCCGTAAGCAATGTCGTGCCGGCCAGAGACCCGGAGCTGGAGGCGCTGCTCGATTCGGTGTCGCAGCAGCAGTTGGTGGGATATGTGCAGATGCTGGAGTCGTTTGGCACGCGCAGTACGTTTAGTGTGGTAGATCGGACTGATTTTGGCCTGGGGGCGGCGCGGTTGTGGATTTATAACGAGTTTTTGCGGGTGGGAAACGGCCGTCTCCAAGTCGAATTCGACACTTTCCCCCTCACTCTGGACGGCCTGACTACCGATCAACAAAATGTGGTAGCCACCCTGCGCGGCAATGGCTCTGCGCCGGGGGCCGTGCTGCTGGTTGCCCATTACGATTCTCGCACCCTCAACCCCAACGATGGCGTCAGCCGCGCCCCAGGAGCCAATGACAACGCCTCTGGCGTGGCTGCTATGTTGGAAGCGGCGCGGGTATTAAGTTCCCAAACCTGGAACCAGGACGTGATATTTATCGCGTTTGCCGCCGAGGAGCAGGGACGGCATGGCAGCCGACACTACATTACCAACCGCCTGCCCGACAGCTCTGGGGTTGATGCTGTTTTCGACATGGATATCGTAGGCGGCCGGCCGGGCATTCCGCAGTCTGTGCGGGTGTTTTCGCCCGGACCGGATACCTCGCTGCCGCGACAATTGGCGCGCTACCTGGATTTTGTGGGCGGCCTCTATCTGCCTACTTTTGACGTGATTATGGTGGATGCGGTGGATCGGGAGGGGCGTTATAGTGACCACATGACCTTCTTAGACGTGGGCATTCCGGCGCTGCGCCTGACAGAATCGGTTGAAGACCCCAATCGCAACCATAATGCGCTGGATACTTCCGACGCGCTGGATTACACCTATTTGCGCCAGATTACCCAGCTCAATCTGGCGGCGATCGCCAATATGATTGGCGCGCCGCCACAGCCCGCGCCGCCGACTGTTTCACCCATGGAGACCGCCGGTTCGGTCATTCTGACCTGGCCGGTAGACGGAACTGCCGCCGGTTATGTATTGTCGTTTCGGCCGGTGGGGACGACAGATTATGCGCCGTTCCGTTTTGTGCGCGCCGAGGAGGCTGGGCAGGTGGCGATTACTGACCTGGCCCCGGGTACGACGTATGCTTTGAGCGTGGCGGCGTTGTCGAGCAACGGCCGTGTCTCTCTCTTTTCCCCAGAAATTTTGCTGCAGCCATAAAACAAAAAGCCCGCTCTGGAAGGAGGGGCTGAATTGATGTGCGGGACGTGATGCGTGATGCGTAAACCACGCATCACGCATCACGCATCATTCTTCTATTGGCTGGCGTCGTACAAAATGGTCACAGACGTTACGCCGTCCGTTTCGCTGAGGGTGACGGACACCGCGCCGGACGGGCCATTGAAGGTGAGGCTGGCTGCCTGATCGGAGATGAATGAGCTGTCTTCCGAGTAGGTGTAACCGGCTTCCGCCATGGCGTTTTGGTAGAAGGCAATCGCGTCGGTGAGGGGAACGGCCGTTGTGTAGCCCATCACACCGGGGAAAGTCACCAGATCAGAAGCGTCTTCCAATGCCGGGAAGGGAGGCTCGGCGTTGGCGGTTTGTCCTTCACATTCGGCCGGCGGCACAATCTCGAAGGATTGGTTGATGTCTTTCAGGCGAAATTCCATGTGCATGGCGGCATCCTGGCTGCCTTCAAAACCTTCCAGGAAAGTGGAATCGCCCTGAATGTCGCTGACCATGCTAACCAGATAGCCGCCGTCTTTGGCGATGTATACATGGCCGTTCATGCTAACGATACCCGGACGATCTAGTTCGGGCACGGCCGTTTCATCAAACGTGTAATGCCGCACAGGAATCCCATCTATTTCATCGTCTCCCACAAGCGTCAGCTTTTCCAGCGTGCCAAACATGCTCTCTGGCGAAAACTCCTGAGTCATGGAATTATCCAACAGCGATTCGCCTTCGGCCGGCAGCGTGACACAGCCCATTTGTGGAATGACCATGTAATTGGTGTCGCCAATTTGCACCATATTGATGGCGCCCATATCGGCCACATCGGCGGCTCCCTCGATCGTCATGTTCACAGAAGAAGCGGATGGGTCGGTCGTAAAGGCCATCTGCATGGTCATGGTTTGTGTAATGAGTTCGCCTGCGGCATTCTTGCCGCTCATGGTGACAACCATCTCATTGCGGTAGCTGTTCACATCGGCGGGTTTGCCGAGAGGGTTGAGGTCGGCGAAGGAAATGATGGGCGCAGCGGGTTCGGCGGTTGGCTCAGGCGCTTCGGTTGGGGCGGGCGCTTCGGTGGGCGCGGGAACGGGGGTGGGCACGGCCGTTGCCGCTGTCGTCTCCGGCGCACTGTTAGTTTCTTCCACCGCTGCCGGGGCAGCCTCGGTTGGCGCAGCCTCTTCGCTGCCGCCGCAAGCCGCCAAAACCAGAGTGAAAAGCAAAACAAGCGTCAATAACCAGTAAATACGTTTCATATAAAATCTCTCCTTTACGAAAAAACAATCATTTCTAATGGTGGGCAGAGGTTTCTGGCCCTGTTTATTAAGCAAGACCCCAAGGTTTTTATCCCCCAGCAATCTAAATTCCCAGGAACAAACCCTTAGGATCTGTACGGCTAGACCCCAAGGGTTTTATCCCCTAGCAATCTAAATTCCCAGGAACAAACCCTTGGGGTCTGTACAGCTACGATGAGTCATAAAAAAAGCAGAGGATGAAAAAGGCCCTCTGCTTGTCGCTCAGGCAAACGCCAGTACGCTATCAGACCGAATAAGTTTCATCTACGCCCAGAACAACCGGTTGCGCGCTTGTGTGCTGGCTAACCAATTTGGCCCAGGCAGCCGCGTCAACCGCAATGAGCGGCCAGGTATTGTAGTGGCAGGGAATCACCACCTTGGGTTTGAGCAATTTGATGGCTTCCACCGCATCGCCTGGCCCCATGGTAAAGTTGTCGCCAATGGGCAAAATGGCTACGTCCAACCCCATTTGACCGATAAGCGACATATCGGAAAAGAGGGCGGTGTCGCCGGCGATATAAATATGTTTGCCTTCGGTGGTGATGACAAAACCGCCGGGGTTGCCGCCATAGCTGCCATCAGGCAGGCCAGAGCTGTGCAGCGCATAGGTCATTTTCACCCGGCCGAAGGGGAAGTTCCAGCCGCCGCCGGTGTTCATGGCATGGTTGTTTTCGTGCCCTTTGGCGGCGATCCAGTTGCAAATTTCAAAGTTGCCCACGACGGTCGCCCCGGTGCGTTTGGCCAGCGGCACGGTGTCGGCGATGTGGTCGCCGTGGCCGTGGGTTTGCAAAATAAAGTCAGCGGCGACTGCGCCAACGGCCGTTTTGGCCGCCGGGTTGTTGCCGGCAAAGAAGGGATCGACGACGACGGCCGTGCCGCCAATGTTCAGGCTAAATGTGGCATGACCATGCCAGGTAATTGTAATGGACACAAGAAACCTCCTTTAGTTGTGTAAACAGACCCCAAAGGTTTGCTTTCGAGAAGCCGAAAACCCTTGAGGTCTTCCAGTTTAAACGATAGGACATTTCTGAGTATAAGCAGGCAAGTTAGCCGCGTCAACCTGTTTAATGACGGCAGGAGGGGAAACGGCCGTTCTTCCCCCCTTTTTTCGCCACCCTATATCATCGCTCTAACGCCGATAAATAGATAAAAAAGCTGGCCGCGTCGTCGTTGAGAATGCGTCCGGTGCTGGTTCCCGTACCAATGCCCACCGGATTCGCATTGCTCAGCACCACATCAAACAGTTCGTCGCCTTCAAAGCGCGTGTCGCCGTAGACGGTGACCGCGATGGTTTTAGCCGTCTGGCCGGCCGAAAAAGTGAGTGTTCCGCTCAGCGGCGCATAATCTTCGCCGGGCGTTGCCCGGCCATAACCCGCGCCCACGGCCGTCGCATAATCTACGGTAATCGGAAAGGCCGCCGAAGTCGCCAGGGTGACGTTGAAAACGGCCGTCACCGACCCCGAATTCCCCTCTATCACCGCTGGACCGGCGGCAATGGCCACCGAAGCGGTGTCGTCATCCAGAATGGTCCCGCTGGCCTGCCCATCACCCAACACGCCGTTGCCCGGATTGCTTAGATTAAAGCCGAACTGCTCGCTGCTGCCTTCGTCGATCACGTCGCCCAGGACGGGCACCGGCACGGTTTTGCTGGTCTGGCCGGGGGTGAAGGTGAGGCTGCCGCTGACGGCCGTGTAATCGCTGCCGGAAACGGCCGTGCCGTTGGCCGTGGCATAATTTACCGTGACGGTTTGGGAACTGGCTGCCGAGAGCGAGACGGTAAACGTAGCGTTGGTGGCGCCGCTGTTGCCTTCGGTAACGGCCG
Source organism: Chloroflexota bacterium (assembly GCA_029559155.1). Taxonomy (GTDB): domain Bacteria; phylum Chloroflexota; class Anaerolineae; order Promineifilales; family Promineifilaceae; genus Leptovillus. The sequence continues at coordinate 20,815 of JAKQCM010000326.1, read as the reverse complement.
TGTCTGCCACGCTGATTTGCGGCGGAACCTCGTCAACGCCCAGGCGCAGCAGCGTCACCGAATAGGGCGCAAAGCTGTAGGTCAGCGGATTGCTCAGAGCGCTCAGCACGGTTGCAGGCGCGTTGGACAAACTGTCGTTGGGATCGCCGACGCCGTTGAAGGTGACGCTCTGGGTGTCTAACGATGTCGCCCGCGCCACATCGACCAGGCCGCTGCTGATTTGCGCCGTGCCGTTCACCTGAATGTTGGCCGTGATTGCCCCGCCGGTTTTGTTGATGGCCAGCAGCGATACCGTCGAGGCGTCGATGCGCCCGGCGTAGACGCTGAGCGTGGTGCTGGCGTTGTAAGACGACGTAACCGGCAGCATGGTGTCGCCAAAGCGCGACCAGAGCGGATATACGTAATATTGCGGGCTGCGGGCATAAGAATCCGCGTTTAGCAGGCCGTAATCGGTGCCGTTCCACGCCTGCCCGTTGGCCAGATCCCACTGGTTGGCGATGTTGAACTGGTATTTTGCCATCTGGCCGATGCTGTCGGCCATAAACAGCATGTTGACGGCGCGGGTCATCCATTGGCCGTTGTCCTGGTCTTGCACGGAGAAGAGGTTGTGTTCGGTGAAGGCCACGGGGATGGCACGGCCGTTGGCGTACTGCGCCAGCGCCGCATCATAATCGGTACGAATCCAATTCCAGCCGGACTGCGGCTGCGCCAATGCGTCCTGGTAGGAGCCGGGCGGCGTAAAATAAGCGTACTGGTGGATGACGTAAAAATCCATCACGTCGCCCGCTTCTTCGATCACTTCATTGCCCCAGTTGCTCCAGCTGTCTTGTGGCGCGACGCCCACCGCGCCGACCTGGATGGAGGGGTCGATGCGCTTCATTTCGCTGCGGAATTCCAGGTAGCCTTCGTGCCGGGTTGCGCCGGAGCCGATGCCGTTGACGTACTCACGGCCGTCGCACGTCCACACCTCTTCCCAGCCCCAGCCGGAACAATCCGTGCCCGATATGCCGCCGTAAATCTCGTTGCCGATTTCCCAGTAGGTGATGGGATGCGGCGCGGCATTGCCGTGCGCGCTGCGCAGCTGCGCCCACTGCGCCACCGTGCCCCAGTTTTTGCCGCGAATGTCTACGCCGATGACCGTGTTGTCGTTGACCGAGCCGTTGAAAAACGCCACCAGGGCCGCCGCTTCTTTCGCGGTCCCGTTGTGGTTGACGGTGTACATCAATTCTGCGCCGGTGGCCTGGCTGAAGTTGATGAAATCGGTCGGCTTCAGCACACCCCAATCCCAGGGGCAGACGTTGTTTTGCTCGCAGTTGGACCAGTCGTAATAGTTGCTCCAACTGCCGCCGGGCACGCGAATCATCGTCACGCCGGCGGCCGTGGCGCGATTGATAAAGGTGGAATTTTCGGTGCGCCAGCTACCCAACCAGGAGGGTAGATTGGTGCCTAACAGGCGGGGGTTGACGGCCGTTCCCGCCGCGTTGGCGTCGATGGTGATGTCGGCCGTGGGTTGGGCCGGGTCTGGCTGCGGCGCGGCTTGCAAACCGGCGGCGCTGACCAGGGTGATAAGGATAAGCAGGGCAAAAGCATGTCGTGGTAAACGCATAGCAATACCTCCTGTGATGGCAAAACTTGGTAAGTGGCTCGATGGGGATCAGGCGTTTGGTTCAGGGAAAAGGGCGGGGGAAACTGTGGGAACAAAACGGCCGTATGTGGCTGCAACGTCTTTCGTACACAATCGCCGTCATTCTAGCAGAAGTGCCGGGCGGAGTTCTGGCAATAGTACTATTGGGCCAGGTATTCCTTAACCGCAGATGAGGGACAGGAGAACGTTGCCGCCGCGATTTCTTATCGCGTCTGGGGGAGCGGGGTAGGGATACCCCGGCTACGGAAAAAGCGACCACTCTCGCTCTTGCTCTCGCTCAAGGCTCCAGCCGCAGCAGCGTGACCGAGTAGGGCGCAAAGGTGTATGAAAACGGGTTGCCCAGCGCGCCCAGGTCAGTCGGGGGCGCGTCCGACAGGTCGTCGGCGGGGTTGGCAACGCCGTTGAACGTGACGCTCTGGCTGTCCAGCGCGGGCGCGGCGGCCACATCGGCCAGCCCACGGCTGAAGCTGTCCGGGCCGCCGTTGATCAGAACGTCGGTGGTGATGGGGTCGCCGGTTTTATTGATGGCCAGCAGGGTGAAACGGCCGTCATGCACCATCCCCCCATACGCGCTGAGGGCGCTGTTGGCGGCAAAGGTTGTGCTGGTCGGCAGCAGCCGCGAGCCAAACTGCGCCCACAGCGGGAAGACGTAATACTGCGGGTAACGCGCCCATGTATCGGCGTTGAGCAGGCCGTAATCCGTGCCGTTGCCCGCCAGCCCATTGGCCAGATCCCACTGGTTGGCGATGTCGAACTGGTAGGTCGCCATCTGGCCGATGGTGTCGGCCATAAACAGCATGTTCACGGCGCGGGTCATCCACTGGTCGTTGTCCTGGTCTTGCACCGAGAAGAGGTTGTATTCGGTGACGGCGATGGGCGGGCGACGGCCGTTGCCATAATTGTCAAAACCCGCCTGCACCTCGGCCATCATCAACTGCCAGGTTGCCTGCGGTTGGGCCAGGGCTGCCTCAAAACTGTCCGGCGGCTCAAAAAAGGCGTACTCGTGGATGACGTAAAAATCCAGCGCTTCCCCCGCCTCTGCGATCACCTCGTTGCCCCAATTGCTCCAATCGCTCTGCACCGGCACGCCCACCGCGCCCAGTTTGATGGTGGGGTCGACGGCCCGCATCGCCTCCCGAAATTCCAGGTAGCCTTCGTGGCGTTCCGCGCCGCTGCCGATGCCCTGCACATACTCACGGCCGTCGCAGGTCCACACCTCTTCCCAACCCCACGACACGCAGTCCGTGCCCGCCTGCCCGCCATACACCTCGTTGCCAAACTCCCAGTAGGTAATGCCCAGCGGTTCCGGGTTGCCGTGGTCGGCGCGCAGCTGAGCCCACTGGCCCACCGTGCCCCAATCGCGCCCGCGCAAGTCTGCGCCGATCACCGTCTCATCATCCACCGCGCCGTTGTAAAAAGCCACCAGCGCCGCCGCTTCCTGGGCTGTGCCGTTGGGATTGACGATGTAGATGGCTTCTGTGCCGGTCGCTTTGATGAAATTTAGGAAGTCGGTGGGCGTCAACACGCCCCAATCCCAGGGGCAGATGTTGTCCATCTCGCAGGCCGACCAGTCGTAGGCGTTGCTCCAACTGCCGCCCGGAATGCGCACCAAACTGACGCCGGCCGCCACCGTGCGGTTGATGAAGGCGGCATCTCCGGTGCGCCCGCTGCCCAGCCACGCCGGCAGGTTGGTCCCCAGCAGGCGCGGATCGAAGGATTGGAAGCTGTCTGTCAGGTTGATGGTGATGCCGGCGGGTACGGCCGTTGGCGCTTCGTTCGTGGGCGCAGTGTCAGCGGTAGGCACGGCCGTTGCGGGGATAGGCGTGGCGGTGGGGGTGGGAGAATTGGGAACGGCCGTGGCCGCCGCCCCGCCACAAGCCGCCAAAACAAACAAACCGAGGAGAAGGAACAATTTACGCATCACCGGATTATACGCAAACCCTTTTAGATTGGTCCAATCTGGAAAGATTGGACCAATCTAACAATCAAGTTCCCATCCTCCACAACCAGGTTTCCACGTCCGACAAACACTCCCCACAGCACAATTAACGATAAGTCTTGTTACCACCTTGGCCCCATGATAAAATGCCCTTACTTTTACAGGGCGCAGTCCACTGCGCCCTGATTCGTGAGGAAGGTAAACATGCTCAAAACACACTCTTGCGGCGAACTACGCGCCGACCATATCGGACAAACCGTGACCCTGGCCGGTTGGGTCAACCGCCGCCGCGACATGGGCGGCGTCATTTTCATCGACCTGCGCGACCGCGACGGCAAAACCCAGGTTGTTGTCAACGCCGGCCGTTCCCAAGAAGCCTTCAACCTGGCTCAACAGGTGCGCAGCGAATACGTGCTGCAAGTCACCGGCGAAGTCTCCCGCCGCCCCGAAGGGCTGGAAAACCCCGGCCTGGACACCGGCGATATCGAAGTCCTGGCCGACTCCGTGACTGTGCTGAACCCGGCCAAAACGCCCCCCTTCCTCATCGACCGCGATGAGGTGGTGGATGAAACCCTGCGCCTCAAATTCCGCTACCTGGACCTGCGCCGCGAAAAAATGCAGCGCAACCTGATGATCCGCCATCGCGCCGTCAAATTCATCCGCGACTATCTGGACAACCGTGGTTTCATCGAAATTGAAACCCCCATCCTCTTCAAATCCACGCCCGAAGGCGCGCGCGACTACCTGGTCCCTAGCCGCGTCCATCCCGGCAAATTCTACGCTTTGCCGCAAAGTCCGCAGCAGCTCAAACAGCTCCTCATGGTCGCCGGCTACGAGCGTTACTTCCAGATCGCCCGCTGCTTCCGCGACGAAGACCTGCGCGCCGACCGGCAGCCGGAATTCACCCAGCTGGACATGGAAATGAGTTTCGTCGAGCGCGACGACATCCTGGACCTCATCGAAGGCTTGATGGTGGGGATGGTCAAACACACCAGCCTGGTCCCCCTGGCTCACGACGTCTTCCCCCGTCTCAGCTACCGTGAAGCGATGGACCGCTTCGGCACCGACCGCCCGGACATCCGCTACGGCCTGGAACTGGTCGACGTATCCGACATCGCCGGCAGCAGCGCCTTCAAAGTCTTCGCCGAAAACGTGGCCGCCGGTCATCCAGTGAAGGCCATCTGCGTGCCCGGCGCGGGCGGCTACAGCCGCAAAGAAGTCGGCGAATTGGAAGACATTGCCAAAGCCAACGGCGCGAAAGGGCTGGCGACGATGGCCCTGGACCCGGAAACGGGCGAGATGAAGGGCTTCATCACCAAGTTCTTCACCGTTGATCAACTCGTCTCCCTGACGGAGCGCCTGGGCGCGAAACCGGGCGACCTGCTGCTGTTCGCCAGTGACGTGAAGCACGTGGTGTACAGCGTGCTCGGCGCGCTGCGCGACGAGATGGGCACACGCCTGGGCCTGAAAAACACCAACACCTTGGCCTTTTGCTGGGTGATTGACTTCCCGCTGTTCGAGGAGCATCTGGAGGACGGCCATTACGCGCCCAGCCACCATATGTTTACCGCGCCCAAGCGGGAACAAATTCCGCTGCTGGATACCGACCCCGGTTCGGTCCTCAGCGAGCAGTATGACCTGGTGTGCAACGGATTTGAGGTGGCCGGCGGGAGTATCAGAATCCATGAACGGCCGTTACAGCGCAAAATCATGGAACTCATCGGCTTCTCCTTCGAGGAAGCGATGGACCAGTTCGGTCACATGCTGGAAGCCTTTGAGTACGGCGCGCCGCCCCACGGCGGCATCGCCCCGGGCATCGACCGCCTGGTGGCCCTGATGGCCGGCGAACCCAACATCCGTGAGGTTATGGCTTTCCCCAAGACCGCTCAGGCCACCGATCTCATGTCCGACACGCCGTCGGAGGTGGCCCAGAAGCAGCTAAACGAACTGCAAATCGCCCTGGCCCTGCGCGATAAGCCGAAGAGCTAGAGCAAAGAGCAAGAGCGAGAGTAAAGAGAAAGGCCCGGCAAACATAGTCTGCCGGGCCTTTTTGTTTGATGATTGGGGATTTGATCAGGCGAATATCTCTTGAACGGGGGCGGAGAAGCCGGGCAGCAGGGTTTCGCAGTCGAGGGTATCGTTGATGGTCAGGGTGCGCACGGCCGTTAACGAGTGATAGACGGTGATTGTGCGCGTCGTCGGGTAAACCAGCCACACGACCTGCACGCCGCTGTCCAGATAATCCAGCAGCTTGCCTTCGATTTCCGCCAGCGTTTCACTGGGCGACACAACCTCAACCGCCAGATCGGGCGGTCCATCAAAAAAGCCGGTGGGCGGCGTCACTGCGCTCAACCGCTCTGCCCGCACAAAGGCCACGTCTGGCGCGCGCACGGTATCTGGCTGGCGCTTGAGAACAAAGCCTGTTTCCGCCGCGTACACCCTGCCGAGGTTTTGTCGGCGGGCAAACTGTCCAAGCATGATCAAAATCGTGGCTGCAATTTCTCCGTGCATCTGTCCTGCTGGTGACGTGGCAACAAATTCCCCCTCAATGAGTTCGCCGCGACTGGCTTCGGGTGACAATTGGGCCAGTTGTTCGGCTGTCATGGTGCGTTCTTTCGTTTTTTCCGCCAGCATGCGTCTTCCCTCCCGGCGTTTGCCTGTGCCTGCATTTTAATAGGATGGGAGAATATGTGTCAAATAGCAGAGACCGGGGACTGGAGACTTGCCAATCTCCAATCTCCAGTCTCCCGTCTCCATTTTTACCCGTCCGGCTTCAAAGCCAGGGCTATCACCCAGGCCAGCGCCACCAGCAGCACGGAGATGAGAAACGTTTCGGTCAGGACGGCGACGGTGACGTGGGTCAGGCCGTCGACGATGGCTTGCTGGTAAGCCGGGTCGCTGAGGGGCAGATCGGGCAGGGTGATCTGGGTGCGCAGGACGTCGAAGCGGCGCAGGCCCCAGGCCGTCAGGCCGGACAGCCCCACGCTCATGCCGATGAGGCGCATGACGATAACCAGACTGGAAGCGACGCCGCGCTGGTCGTCGGGGGCGGCGTTGATGACGGCCGTTCCCACCGGCGCAATTACCAGCCCAAAACCCACACCCAGCACCACCAACTGCCAGGCCATCTGCGCATATGGGGTGTGGTCGCCAACGGCCGTGGCCTGCCAGCGGCCCATCCAATTAAAAGCCAGCGCACACAACCACAACCCTACCAGTGTGACCGGCCGGTAGCGCCAGCGTTCCGTCAGGCGGCCGCCCACGTAAGCAAAAATGGCCATCGCCAGCGTCATGCCGCTGAGCAGCCCGCCGCTGAGCAGGGACGCTTCCGCCACATCCACCGCCAGCACGTTGACGATGAGCGGCACGTTGACCATGGCGATGATGAGCACGCTGCCGGTGAGGAAATTGATGAAAACGGCCGTGCCAAAATTGCGGCGGCGAAAGAGAGAAAGGGGAATAAGCGGGCTGGCGCTGCGCGATTCAATAAATAAAAAGATGGCGAAACTAATTAGAGACGCCAGGTAATAAGGCCAGGAGACGGCCGGTCGGCTGCCGTTAAGACTGGCAAAACCACCGGCGCTTTGCACGTCGCCGCTGTTGAGCAGGGCGATATTCAGGGCCAGCAGGGACAGGGAAAGGGCGATGGTTCCCCACCAGTCGATGCGCTCGTTGCGGGCAGGGCGGGGCAGATCGGCCAGCGCCCACCAGGCGGCGGCGATGCCGATGAGGGCCAGCGGGATGTTCAGGTAGAACTGCCAGCGCCAGCTTAAAAAACGGATGAGCAGCGCGCCGTAGAGCGGTCCCCACACCCAACCGGCGGTGTCGATGGCTCCCAGCGCGCCCAGGGCCGTGGCGCGCTTATCACGCGGGTACACATCGCCCAACACGGCCATGCCCACCGGGACCATGGCGCCGCCGCCAACGGCCGTTAACACCCGTCCGGCCAGAAAACTGTTAAAACTACCCGCCAGCGGCACCCAAATCGAGCCGGCCAGGAACAGGGCCAGCGCGCCCACGTACACCGCCCGCCGCCCAATCAAATCGCTCAGACGCCCCACAAAAGGCATGACGACGACGTAGGCGATGAGGTAGACGTTGACAATCCACGCGGCCTGATCCAGCCCATCCGGCAGGGGGATGCCCAGATCGAAGACGATTGGCCGCAGCATGGTGGAGACCACTGTCAGGTCGTCGGCGGCGACGAAGACGCCAAAGGCGACGACGGCCAGGATGGCGGTGGGGGAGGGTTTGCGGGGCATTGGGAGGGTGAGGTTGGTTTGTTGGTTGGCTAACAAACCAACAAACCAACAAACGCTTTTCCTACAAAAAAAAGTCCTTCAGCACCGCTGACAAATCGGCGACGATGTGGTGCCAGGGGGCTTCTGGTTGGCGGATAAGGGTGAGGGTACGGCCGTTTAAGGTCAGGTGCTCAATACCGTCAATTACGGAGATTGCTTGCGACAATGGCGAGCCTTCCTCCATTTCATCGAGAGAAGCATAGGTTTCCTTGTTCCCGTCGGTGAGGGCCAGATTGGTGGTGACGAAGAGGGAACGGCCGTCATCGCCAAATTCAGTTTCGATTTCAATGTATTCAGACATAGGCTTCTTGTTTTACCCCTTTCCCGTACACATTTACGACGACACAGCAGGCCAATAAAGTGTGTAACGGGCACAGGCGTTTGGCGATTGGAGACGCTATCAACCCCCAATCTTCAATCCCCAATTTTTTGTGTGGTTACCAACGTTCGCAGATTATAACACCCACCGGGGTTCATCGTTAACGGTCAATTGCGATGGCTATTTGAGCATGTTATAATCTCATGATTATTGTAAAGTTACCTGAGGGATCATACCATCCCCCAATTTGAAATATCTTCACGTCAGGCGGGAAGTAACGCGGCTGAAAAAGGTACAAGATGCCTCTAGAGTTATGGGGGGCGTCAGGGGCAATTCGTTTGTCGCTGCCGGACCACCCACTTGAATACCTTTTGTTACTCCTATATGTCGGGTTACTGGCGTATATCATATATGCGTTGCCCGCGGAATATCGTCAATTTAGCCGGCGCGATTGGGCCTTGGGCGCTCTTTTATCGCTGGCCGGTTTGTTTGTCAGCCAGTTGTTTCCGATTCCCGTAGCCTTTGAAAACCAGTTGGCGCCGGCCGCCGCCGCGCAAAATCCCTTGACGGCGTTGGTTCCGTTTACGGCCGTTCCCCTCCTTTTGGCTGCCGCTGTGCTCAATCCATTGGCGGCGCTGGTGGTGGGGTTGTTTACCGGACTGGGCACGGCCCTCGGCCAGACTCACCAGATATTCGCTATTTTTCATGGAGGACTGACGGCCGTTCTGGCTTCCGCCTTCCTGCGCCAACATTACCAGGGGCGATTGTTCCGCTGGCTGCGACAACCGGTGGTTACCGGGCCGCTGAGTCTGGTGGTGATGGCTTTGCCGGTTGGTCTGGCCGCGTTTGTGGGCGCGGCGGGGCTGGTTAGCACGCTAACGGCCGTAGACCTGGCAATTTCCACCGCCACCGCCAATTTACTCCCCCTGTTTCTGGAAGGACTGCTTGGCGGCATCATCGTCAAGCTCATCTTGCTGGGCCTGCCCCAGCTGGTCCCTCCCGCCAAACCGCTGATTCCCACACCCTGGCAGCGCAGCCTGCGCTACCGGTTGCTGGCCAATTTTGTGCTGTTTGTGGGACTAGTCCTGGCATTGATGGTTTTTGTGGTTTACAACGTCGCCGTCAATGTCTCCACGCGGTTGGTGGTCAACCAGATGGCCCATGACGCCCAGACTGTATCCGCCCAAATCCCCGATTTTCGCGCCAACCTGCAAAATCTGCTCACCCTCTACAACAACGATGACCAACTGCTGGTGGCAAATCCGGCCGATTCGGAAAAAGTGTTGCAGCAGTTATTCCGCGTCAATCCATTTTATCGTCGTATCTTGTTGGTGAATGCGGATCAGACCATCACCGCTTTTTATCCCGAGGACGTGACCCAGGTGACGCTTTCCGACCGGGAAAAGGTGGCGGTGGCTGCTGCCTTGCAGGCCAACCAATCTGAAACGGCCACGGCCTCGTCAGCCGGCGACGAGTATGTGTTGAGTTTTGTTGTGCCCGTGCTTTCAGCGTCTGGCGAACCGGCGGCGGCGTTGGTGGGGCGTGTGCCTTCGTTGTCGCTCAATGATTTGATCGTGGGCATGAAAGGTACGGTGGGGCGCGGGGCAGGTTTTGTGCTGGATGAAAACGAGCAGATCGTGGCTCATGCAGATGCAAGCCAATTGCTGCAAACGTGGCGACTGCCGGAGGAAATCGACCGCCAGATCGTCACCGATGAGACGCCGCCCGGCGTGGCTTATCAGGGGCGTGAGGGGCAAACGAACGCCCGCGAACTGGTTTATTTTGTGCGCGGCGAGACGCATCCCTGGACGGTGGTGGTGACTGCGCCATACGACACGGTGCTAAACCTGGCGGTTAGCATTGGCGTGCCGTTGGCGCTGGTGATGTTGGTGATTACGGCCGTTTTCTACATCATCTTCGCCCTCATGGGCCGCGACATTACCAGGCCGATCACCGAATTGGTCAATGCCTCCGAGACTTTGGCCGCGGGCGGCAACTGGCGGCCCGAAACCGCCGACCAGCGCGACGACGAAATCGGGCAGCTTACCAAAGCGTTCGCCCACATGCAGCGCTCCATCAAGCAGCGTCTGAACGAGCTTTCTTTGCTGCTAGGCGTCAGCCACGATGTTTCCGCCAGCCTGGACATAGGCCAGGGACTGCCGGCGATTTTGCGCGGCGCGGTGCGCGGCACCGGCGCTTCCGGGGCGCGGGCAGTTGTGACTGCTCCCAGCGGCGGTTATCCCCTGACGTATGGAGAGGGCGCGGGGGCGGATACGATGGCGGCCCTGGACCGCCCCATTCGTAAGGCCCTGCGCCGCAAAGCCGAGCTGCTGCTGGAAACGCCGGCCGAAATTCGCGCCGCGCTGCAATTGGACGACGAAGCGGATTTGCCGGTTTCCGCCCTGATGGCGCTGCCGCTCAATGCCAAGGATCGGTTTCAGGGTGTGTTGTGGCTGGGGTATCGCTCGCCCCATCGTTTTGATTCGACGGAGCACAATTTATTGAAGACCCTGGCCGGGCAGGCGGCCGTGTTGGTCGATAACGCCCGCCTGTATGCCACGGCCGAAAGCGGCCGTCGGCGGCTGTCGGCGGTGCTGGAAAGTACGTCGGATGCCGTGATAGTGACAGATCGCACGCAGCGGATTTTGTTGGTGAACCGGGCGGCGGAATTGTTGTTTGAGTTGAAAGCGAGTGAAGTGAACGGCCGTCCCATTGCCGATGTGTTTACCATAGAACCCTTGGTTGCCGTGCTGTCGAACCAGGACGAGCAGCAGCCAAACCGCGAAATTCCGCTGGCAGACGGCCGTGTTTACTACACCAGCACCTCCACCATCATTGGCGGCGATGGCCAGGTGATGGGCCGCGTGGCTGTGCTGCACGACATCAGCCATCTAAAAGAAATCGACGCGATGAAATCTGACTTTGTCAGCACGGTTTCGCACGATTTGCGCAGCCCGCTGACTTTTATGCGCGGTTATGCCACCATGCTGCCGATGGTCGGCGACCTGAACGACAAGCAGCAAGATTATGTCGATAAAATCATGGGCGGCATTGACCAGATGGCCAAACTGGTTAACGATTTGCTCGATCTGGGGCGGATTGAATCGGGCGTTAAGCTGCGTAATCAGGCCATCGAGGTGGAACCGCTGCTGGCCGATCTGGCCACAGAATTCTGGCAGCACGCCCACCTGAGCGGCATCAAATTGGAAGTAGGCGTCGAGCCGAAAGAGTTGGTGCTGATTGCCGACAAACCTCTGCTGCGGCAGGCGTTGACCAATTTGCTCACCAACGCCATCAAATACGCGCCGGACAGCGGCGCGATGAAACTATCGGCAGAGCGGGCCAACGCCGAAGTAGTTTTTAGCGTTGCAGACCATGGGCCGGGCATACCGGAGCAGGACCAGATGCGCCTGTTTGAGCGGTTTTATCGCGTGAAAGAGCGGGGGACAGAGAAGGTGAAGGGATCTGGCCTGGGGCTGGCGATTGTTAAGTCGATTGCCGAGCGGCATGGCGGCCGGGCCTGGGTTCAGAGTAAGCGGGGGCAGGGCAGCACATTTTACATTGCCATTCCTTTGAATTTGAACGGCTATGAAGAATAACGCTAGCTGCTGGCTGTTAATGAGTCGATGATGCTTTGCAGTTCGGGAGGCAGTTCGGCGGTGATGGTCAGCTCGGTGTTGTCGCACGGCCGTTTGAAGGTTAGCTCCGCGGCGTGAAGAAAATGGCGGCGCAGGTCGGCGAAGGATTTTTTGCGACGGCCGTAAATGTGGTCGCACACAATCGGAAAGCCAATGTACGCCAGATGGACGCGTATTTGATGGGTCCGCCCGGTGAGCGGCGCGCAGGCAACCAGGGAAAAATTGTCGAAACGGGTGACTGTTTCGTAACGGGTGCGTGCGCTGCGGGCCATAGCCGAGGTGTTGGGGGGAATAACGGCCATCTTTTTGCGATTGTTGGGGTCGCGGCCAATCGGCGCGTCGATGAGAGCCGCCGGGGGTTGAATTTGTCCTTCTACCAGCGCCAGGTATTTTTTCTGAATGGTCCGTCTTTTGAACTGTTCTTGCATGAACCACAGAGCGCGATCATTGCGCGCCACGACAATCAGGCCGGAAGTGTGTTTGTCCAGCCGGTGTACAATGCCGGGCCGCCGCTCGCCGCCGATGCCTTCCAGATCGGGGTAGTGGTAGAGGATGGCGTTAACCAGCGTGCCTACTTCGTCGGTCTGTGACGGATGGGTGATCATACCCGCCGGTTTGTTGACGACGAGGATGTCGCGGTCTTCGTAGCGGATGTCCAGGGGGATGTCTTCGGCGATCAGGCCGGTATCGACGATGGGGGGGATGACGGCCGTTATCCGTTCGCCGCCGTTTAGGCGCAGGCTGGTTTTGGTGGTGATACGGCCGTTAACCGACACGCGTTTCTCCTGAATCAACCGCTGCCACTGCATCCGCGAAAAATCGGGTTTCGCCAATGCCAGAGCATGGTCCAGCCGGTCGCCGCGTACAACGTCGTCCAGAGTGAATTCGATGGATTGGTCCGGTAGCGTTTCTTGCGTCATCTTGTCCCCTGTAAAACAATCAGGAATTACTCGTTTTGCGGATGGATTGTCTCTTGGGAGTGGCGTTGTTGGGCTTCCCGGCGCGACTCTGCCCACATCAAATAGGCCAGAGCCAGGGCGCCAGCGACAACGGCCGTGTCCGCCACATTAAAAATCGGCCAGGGGCCAAAATCAAGAAAATCGGTCACATGCCCCAGGCGAACCCTATCGATCAGGTTGCCCAAAGCGCCGCCCAACAACAGCCCTAACACGATTCGCAAGCCAACATTGCCCTCGGTCAGAGTGAAGTTGTAAAAAAGAATAATGCCCGTCACCACCAAGGCGACAATGGCGAACAGGACACTGCCGCCGGCAAACAGGCCAAAAGCGATGCCCGTGTTGCCGGTGTGGGTGATTTGGAAAAAGGGCGCCAACCGTTCGATGGGCATCCAGCTGGTGTTATAGGGAATGGTTGCTTCGATGAGTTGTTTGCTGCCCTGATCGACCAAGATAACCAGGGCGGCAATGAGCAGCGGCAGAAAACGCTGCGCCCATGTTGCCGGCCGGGCTTCCACTGCTCCATCCGAAGCTGCATTTGATTGTTCTAATTCTGTCATAAAGACTCTTTAAACCTTTTGTGCGATTATGCGCGGGCATTTTACCAGGGCTGAGGTCTTTGCGCGAGTGGGGAAGGGGCGGCACGGCCGTTTCACATCCCTTGCTCAGGCGTTTTTGCGGCCACGATCACCGTCACCTGGCTGCGCGCGAGGTTGATTTGCCGGAACTGCACTTGAAACCCGGCGGCTGAAAACCGCGTCAGATACGGCTGCCAGACCGCCTCCACTGACCAAACTGGCTGTGCGACAGACGGCCGTTGGCCGGTGATGGCAAACAGCCAGGTGATGACACTGCGCAGCGGACCGCGCCCGGTGAGATGCCCTTCTGGCACGATGACGAAACGGCCGTTTTCCCGCAAAACCCTGGCTACGGCCGCCAATGTGGCCGGATCGACAATGTATTCGGTGGGAAAAGTGGCCAGAACGGTGTCGAAAACGGCCGTGCCAAACGGCAAATCTTGCCCACGCCCTCGCGCCAACGGAACTGTGCATTGGGTGCGCGTTTGGGCCAATCGCCCCATGGCCGGCGATAAGTCCAGCCCGATGGCGTCAAATCTGGCGTTTTGTAAAGCCAGCAGCATGTGGCCGGGGCCGTGCCCCAATTCCAACACATCTCGCCCAACGACGAACGGCAGCGCCGCCCGCTGCCACGCTCGCCACTCGCCCAGCGACACCAGCCAACTCACAACGTCATACGTCCAGGCCAACTCGTTATACAGCAGCCTAAAGCCAAAGCGAATCAGGGAATTCCATGCTTGTATTCGTCTCATTGACTGCCGATTGTATACTAAGAGCCTATAAAAGGATGAAGCCGTGCTTTGATGGTCGTCCACAGAACCGAATTGGAAAAGCGCCCATACAGACCCCAAGGGTTTGGTCCTGAGAATTTGGATTATTTGGGCGTCAAACCCTTGGGGTCTTGCCAGGGAATCCTGAACGGTTACTCGGACACTTCGCAATTGCCGGATGGATGACGAGTGGCAGTCACACCGATAAAGTTTATGTCAATTGGTACATTAGGGGAAAAATCGCTCCATGCAGCGTTAAAAGAATGGGCGGCGCAGCCGGGTGACCAGTTTGAGATGGCGGTGGATGGGTTTGTGGTAGACGTGGTGCGCGGCGAACTGCTGCTGGAAATCCAGACGCGCCACTTGTATGCCATGAAGCCTAAGCTGGCGCGCCTGTTGCCCAAACATGCCGTGCAAATTTTGCACCCGATTGCTCAGGAGAAGTGGATTGTGCGGGAAACGGCCGTAGGCGACCCCATCAGCCGGCGCAAATCGCCCAAACGCGGCCAACCCGGCGATATATTCCGCGAGCTGGTCCGCCTGACCGATTGGCTGCTTCATCCCAACCTCTCTATCATCCTGCTGTTGACCCAGGAAGAAGAAATCTGGCGCGATGATGGCCAGGGAAGCTGGCGGCGCAAACATTGGAGTCTTTATGACCGGCGGCTATTGGATGTGGTAGGCCAGGTGAGCCTGACAGAAAAGGCCGATTTCCTGGCTTTGCTGCCGGCGAATCTGCCAGATCCCTTCACCAACCGGCAGTTAGCCGACGCGCTGCCTTGCCGGCCCGCGCTGGCGCAGAAAATCACCTATACCCTGCGACATATCCAGGCGCTCTCGGTAGCAGGCAAAGAAGGGCAGCGTAATTTATACACCACTCGGTTTTAAGGCGGCAGCCTGCTGCAAAGGTTAACTTCTGATGAGCAAGGGCAAAGGGATGGCATGGGGCGGAAACGGCCGTTTGACTTTCGCAGACCTCTGGAGTAGTATTGGTTTGCTAGGATATTGTAAGTTCTGATCAAGTTGGTATTAATCGCCGCCCAGACTCACAACATTGGGCGGCGTTTTTTGTCCAAACAGACGACACAATGATCCGGTAAAAAATTTTTACGTGTAGATTTAAAGTTAGATAGGAGTTTCACAAGAATGAGTGACCAAAGATTTTCCGGGACCGTGAAATGGTTCAGTGACCAAAAAGGTTTTGGCTTTATTTCCCGCGAGGGTGGTAAAGATGTATTCGTCCACCACTCGGCCATTCAGGCTGAAGGTTTTAAAAGCCTGGCTGAAGGCGAACGGGTTGAATTCGGAATCGAAGAAGGACCACGCGGCCCCTCTGCCGTTCAGGTACGCAAAGCCTAAACGCAATTATAAAAAATTGTGGATAAGAAAAGGGTTGGCTTATTAGCCAGCCTTTTTTTTGTTTCAGACAGAGGGATTTCGTGGGCCTTTCGATGATGGCCTTGCTGGAAAATCTGCTAATATTCCTGCCTTGTTCGTATCTGTTAAAAATGTAACCGATCTCTTTGGAGAATTGACTGGCTGAATCGTGATTTGCCGCGTTTCCCAAAGATCAACGCCGTTATAGTGTTGTATGTTTTGCTAAAAGTTTCATCGTTTGAAGGAGATTTAGGAAATCTGTGAGAAACCAAGTTCGGATTTTATTAATGATTTTCGTATTGGTTGCTGTGGTGAGCTGTTCTGCAGAGCCGCAGGTAGTGGAAGTGACGCGCGTCGTCAACAATGACGTACCCGTGACCGTAGAAGTAACTCGTGTTGTAACGCAAGAAACCACCGTTGAAGTTCCCGTGGAAGTGACGCGAGTGGTGGAAGTAGAAGTGGCTGTGATTGTTACCGCAACGCCAGAAAGCCAGCCAGAGCCCACGGCCGTTCCTCCAACCCCAACCGTGGAAGTGATTGCACCAACGGCCGTGCCGGCAACGGCCGTGCCGCCAACCGGCGCCACCTATACCGTCGTTCCTGGCGACACCTTATCCGTCATCGCCGGTAAAACAGGCGTCGCCGCCGAAGATATCGCCACCGCCAACGGCTTGAGCAACATCAATATCATTGCCGTTGGTCAAGAATTGATCATACCTGGCTGGGATGGCGAACTGGCCGCCGGTGGTACCCCCGAAAATCCAACGCAGCCCACTGCCCCCGTTGCCGGCGCCAACTTACTCCCCAATCCCTCCTTCGAAGAAGGCTGGTACTTCTTCAACGGCGTGGCGGAATGGCAGCTGCCCAACCAATGGCAGCTCGCTGTAGACGAAGGCCCCAACACGCTCTCGCCCGGTAGTGGTGGCAGCTTCTACCGCCCGGAAATCCGTGTTCTGTCCCGCGCCCATATCCCGCCGGCCGAACAATCCCTCTTCCTCTTCGATGGCGAAAACACCATCAAAGCCTTCAAAGGCGACGCCCCCACTAATTTTTCTATTTTCACCGATGTGGCCTTGCAACCCGGTTCCTACCGGTTCACCGCCAACTTCTTCCCGGATGCCGTTACGGGCTACAATGGCAGCCAAAAAATTTGGAACGGCGATCCGCTGGCCGCTGAATATCGGATAATTCACAATGGCGGTGGAACGGGATGGCAGTCAGCGCCGGCCGGTCGCAAAAATACCGTCACCTATGAATTCACTCTCACAGAGCCGGGAACAGTGCGTCTGGGCGTCGGGTTCCGCAACCGCTTCGCTCAATCGAACAACGGCTGGTTTATCGACGACTGGTCGTTGCAAGCGATAAACACACCCTAAACCTGATTTCAAGCTGACAGGTTAGAAAAAAGCTCTCGGGAAAATAGTTTCCGAGAGCTTTTATTTTTGGCCCATTATCCCTCTTTTGTTAGGCGGCAGAATGCATATAATTTGAGGATAGCTCGTTTTTCACTGACGAGAAAAATCAAGATGAGATGGGAGGCCACGCATTCATGACCCAAAAAATAGAATTCACCCGCAATTACTCTGATTTAAGTACCAATCAAGGTTTTCAATTTGAGTTTTACTGTGACCGCTGTGGCACAGGCTATCGGACCCGTTTCCAGGCTTCGGCATTAGGCACGGTTACCAACGCTTTAGATGCAGCCAATGGTTTGTTTGGCGGCATTTTTGGGCGGGCGGCCGATTTAGGCGAGCGGGCACGTTCGGCGGCCTGGGAAAAGGCCCACGATGGCGCGTTTGTGGACG
This sequence comes from Chloroflexota bacterium, assembly GCA_029559155.1. Taxonomy (GTDB): domain Bacteria; phylum Chloroflexota; class Anaerolineae; order Promineifilales; family Promineifilaceae; genus Leptovillus. The sequence goes on along the minus strand of JAKQCM010000326.1, from coordinate 3,487 downwards.
CCATGGAACAATTAAAACCCGATTTTATTCAATGCCCGCGCTGTTCCGGTTGGGTTTGCCGCAAAAGTTGTTGGAACGACAGCAAAGGATTGTGTAAAAATTGCGCCCCTGATTTGGGCGTGGAAATGGCAGCCGCCCAGGCCAGCCGCACGGTAGAGGAAGTTTGGGCGCATTCAAAAATGGCTGAGGATGACCGGGCAATGTTGAAGGAGGAAAGCTGGCGCGCCGGGGTCCGCGCAACCTGCCCAAGTTGCAACGCCCCGCTGGAAGGCAATTTGAAGTTTTGCCCGGAGTGCGGCACGAAAATTCAGAGTCAGGCGCATTGTACCGAATGCGGCGCGAAGTTGAATCCTGGGGCCAAGTTTTGCGGAGAATGTGGGGCAAAAGTGTGACGAATTTGAGGCTGGTGAGAGTTAGGTGATGCGTGGTGCGTGACAGGTTGTCGTGGCCATAAGCCACAAGCCGTAAGCTGTGAGCGACATTAGTATACCGCCACAGATTTCTCCTCATCCACACTATTTGCATATCCGGATGTCTTGAGGAATGTCACTAGAAAAAGGTGACATTCCTCTTTTTTTGCCTGTGGGGGGTGATTTTTGCTTGACGCAGTCGGTCTATGGCAGTAAAATTTGTCATACAACCATACGATAGTACGATATTACCATAATGCTAAAACGCACGCCCTCCTTAACCGAACAGGCCCGCTCGCACATCAAACAGTTGATTCTGGATGATCATTTTGCCGACGGCCGTATCCCCTCGGAAACCGAACTGGCGGCGGATTTAGGCGTCAGCCGAACCACCATCCGTGATGCGTTGAGCCGGCTGGAAAATGAAGGCGTCGTGTATCGTAAGCAGGGGGCGGGCACGTTTGTCAACGAAGCCGGCTTGCAAATCAAATCGCGCCTGGACGAAATCTGGTCGTATGAGGCGATGCTTGTGGCGCACGGGTATGAAGCGTCGACGCGCATTTTAGACGTGACCACACAAATTGCAGACCCGGCTATGGCCGCCGACTTGAATCTGGCTGAAGGCGAAGAGATTCTGGTGGTTCGTAAGCTGTTTTTGGCCGACAATCAACCGGTTATTCTGGCGTACAACTATATTCCCACGCGCCACATTCAGGGGCCAAATACAGAACGGGATTTTTTAATGCCGGTATACGCGTTTATGTGGGAGAACGGCCGTCAACACTTCAGCTACTACCTGTCGGAAATTGTGCCGCTGGCAGCTGATGAAGAACTGGCAAAAATCCTCCATATCCAGCCCCACACCCCCATTATCGCCCTCCATGAAACTGGCTACAACGACGATAACGAACCCATCTTAAAATCGACATCCTGTTTTCGGGATGATTTGCTCCGTTTCCGCCTTATTCGGCGGCCAACGGTGTAAGGCGATTGTTCCCCAAATTGTCACACTGAACGGGGAGCGGAACGGCCGTTTCCCAAACTTTCAAAAGGAGAAATATCATGAGAAGTTTTGCAGGTCGGGATATTCTGTCCCTCAAAGATTTTGAACGTAACGAGTTTTTCCGCGTCTTCGAAATTGCCGAAGAGCTGGAACCCATCGCCCGGAACCGTCGCAACAGCGACTTGCTGAAAGAAAAGACCCTCGTCACGGCCTTCTATCAGCCCTCCACCCGCACCCGTCTGGCTCACGAAGCCGCCATGATCCGCCTCGGCGGTCAGGTCACCGGCTTCTCCGACGCCAAAATGACCCGCGCCGGCGATTTTTACCAGGAATCCATCAAAGACACCGTCAAAATGCTGGAATTCTACGGCGACGTCATCGTCATGCGCCATTTCCAACAAGGCGCGCCGCACGAAGCCGCCAAATGGGCCAGTGTGCCGATCATTAACGGCGGCGACGGCTGGGGTGAACATCCCACCCAAATCCTCACCGATTTCTACACAGTCATGCGCGAAAAAGGGCGCATCGACGGCCTGAACTGGCTGGCTGTTGGCGATATGCGGATGCGCACCATGCACTCCCTGGCCTACGGCCTCACCCAATTCGACTGCCCCATCACCTTCGTCTCCCCCGCCGACCAGCGGCTAACCGACGAAATGAAAGCCGATCTGAAAAATTACAACCTCAATTTCCGCGAAGTGGAGCACGTTGAAGAAGCCATTGCCGACGCCGACGTCATCCTCGTCGAGCCGGTTGTGCAGCCAGACTACACCAAATCCCGCGACGAACGCAGCGGCGATGTGGGCCTGACCCCCTCCAACTACAAAATCACCCGCGAACTGCTGGCGAACAAAGCCAAATCGGACGCCATCCTGCTGCACTCCCTGCCGCGTATGGACGAAATCCCGGCCGACGTCGACATCACCCGCTGGTCCCGCTATTGGCAAGAAGCCTTCAATGGCGTTGTCATGCGTATGGCGTTGTTAGCCCTGGTTATGGGTGTGACTGAGTAGAAAAGAGAGAGATTAGAGATTAGAGATTATGAGCTGTTTCATCTCTAATCTCCAATCTCCATATAAGGAGACTGAGAAATGCAAACAGGATTACGCGGTCGTGACTTTATTAGCGATCTGGACTTTTCAAAAGAAGAAGTTGAAACCGTATTGGAACTGGCTTGGGATTTGAAGATGAAGCGCGGACTGGGGCAATCGCACGCGCTGCTGCGCGACAAGGTGTTGGCGATGCTTTTCTTCTTCTCCAGCACACGTACACGTGGCAGCTTTGAGGCGGGTATGGCGCAGTTGGGCGGCCACGCAGCCTTCATCGAAAGCCGTACCACCCAGATTTCCCACGGCGACACGGAAACGGAAATGGGCGAGATTTTCGGCCGTTACTTCGACGGCATCGCCATCCGCCATGTAACCTATGGCACTGGCAACCGCTACCTGAATCTGGTGGCTCAGGCTTCCCGCGTGCCCGTGTTGAACATGCAAGACGAAATTTATCATCCGCATCAATGCCTGGCCGACCTGATGACCATCATGGAAAAGAAGGGCCGCAATCTGCGCCGCAAGAAGATGGTTGTGTCTTGGGCATACGCTTCCTCTTACCTGAAGCCAATGTCCGTGCCGCAATCGCTCATTTTGCAGATGCCGCGTTTTGGCATGGATGTGGTTTTGGCGCATCCGCCGGAATTCGAACTGATGCCCGACATTATGGATCAGGCTCGTGAGATGGCTGCCAAGTACAACGCTGGCTTCGAGGTTGTCCATGACATGAAAGAAGCTTGCCAGGATGCCGACGTGATTTATGCGAAATCTTGGGGACCGCTGCTAACCACGCAAGACCCCGAAGAAGGCAAGCGCATTCAGGATCAATACAAAGATTGGTATGTCAATGACGAATTGATGGCTTTGGGCAAAGATGATGTGATCTACATGCACCCGCTGCCGGCCGACCGTGATATTGAAGTAGCCAGCTCTGTGCTGGACGGCCGTCACTCCGTCGTCTTCGATGAAGCTGAAAACCGCCTGCACGCCCAAAAAGCGGTCATGGCCCTTACGATGAGCTAGAG
>JAKQCM010000315.1 GCA_029559155.1 Chloroflexota bacterium | reverse complement strand
TGATGAGCCGTTCCTACGCGGTGATGAGCCGTTCCTACGCGGTGATGAACCGTTCCTACGCGGTAATGAGCCGTTCCTACGCGGTGATGAGCCGTTCCTACGCGGTGATGAGCCGTTCCTACGCGGTGAGGAACCGTTCCTACGCGGTGCGGCAAAGCGAAAAGCTGAATTTTAATGGAGGTCGATCAAAAATGAACGATTTTAGAGGGACGCACTATCGATGGCTGGCTCCGCTGGCGGTTTTGCTGCTGTTGGCGCTGGCGGCCTGCGGCGGCAGCGAGCCGGAAGGTATGCAAACCGGCGCGGCGGCGCCCGATTTCAGTTTGCCGGACGTGACCGGGCAGACTGTTTCCCTCAGCGATTATGCCGGGACGCCGGTCCTCCTGTTTTTCCACATGGCGGTGGGTTGACCGCCTTGCATGCAGCAGATCGTGGATCTGCAACAAGACCCAACCTTTCAGCAGCTTGGCGTGCAGTTGATTAGCGTGACGGTGGACCCGGTGGAGCAGTTGGTGGGCGGCGCAGCGGAGTATGGCGTGACCACGCCGCTGCTCAGTGACACCAGCAAGCAGGTCCCGGAAGCGTACGACGTGATGCAGTGGGCGACGCCGGGCGGCGAGCCGGGGCATACCTTTATTTTGGTGGATGGCAACGGCCGTATCGCCTGGATTCGTGATTATGGCGCGCCGGAGAACGGCGGCACGATGTATGTGCCGGTGGATGAACTGACGGCGCAAATTCAAGAAAACCTGAATTAAACGGAGGCGGGAGAAGGGAATGAAACAATTAGTTTGGCTGGCAATCAGTTTACTGCTGGGTTTGGCGGCTTGCGGATCGGCGGCGGGGAACGGGGGGGAAACGGCCGTGCCCGCCCCCACAGCCACAACCGCCGCGCGCGGCATGATGGGCATGGGCGGCGGCATGATGGCCCGCCACAACGCCCCTGTCCCGGAGGAATACGCCGGATTGACCAACCCCATCGCCGCCGACGAAGAATCGTTGGCGCGCGGCCAGGAAATTTTTACCAAATACTGCGTGGTGTGCCACGGCGAAAGCGGCATGGGCGACGGCCCCGGCGCGGCCAACCTGGACCCGCAGCCTGCGCCCGTGGCTCACACCAGCCAGATGTTGGGTGACGATTACCTCTATTGGCGCATCAGCGAAGGCGGGGCCCACGACCCCTTCAACTCGGCTATGCCCGCCTGGCAAACGGCGTTTGAGGAAAACGCCCGCTGGGACGTGATCAATTACATCCGCGCCCTGGGCAGCGGCCAGATGATGCCGGGCATGGGGATGGGCATGGGCCGCATGGCCAACACGGAAGCCGCCCAACGCGCCGCCATGCTCCAGCAGGCGGTAGAGCAAGGCGTGCTCTCCCAGGACGAAGCCGACCAGTTCGACACCGTCCATGCGCTGATGGACAGCCTGCTGGCCGCCGGGCCGCCGGCGTCTGGCAGCATGGGCCAGAATCAGCAGCAAATGTTGGACGACATGGTCGCCAACGGCACAATCACCCAGGCGCAGGCCGACGCCTTCAACGACATCCACGACCGACTGCTGGAAGCCGGATTGATGCAGTGAGCGTATGTTAAGACGTTTCTAACAGGCAGCCGAGCAAATCGTGGTATCCTAAGCCCACAGTAAAACATGGAGAGCGCAGACTGACTATCTGCGCTCTTCCTTATGGAATGGAGGAATGGTATGGCTTTTCATGGTGGTGGTTGGTTTGCGTATATCCGGCACGACGAAGCGCAAGATCGACCGACGATTACGCGGGATTTGTTGTGGCGGGTGTGGGATTTTGCACGGCCGTATCAAGGCCAGGTTGTCCTGCTGCTGGTTACAATTTTGCTCATTACCGGTCTGTCGCTGCTGTCGCCGCTGCTCATGCGCGCCCTCATCGACACCGCCCTGCCTGAGAAAAACTACACCCTGCTAAATCTGGTCGCTCTGGGCATGGTCTTGATCCCGCTGGTAAACGGCGTCATCGGCGTGTGGCAGCGAAACTTAAATTCGCAAATTGGCGAAGGGGTGATTTTTGATCTGCGCTGCACGCTCTACGAACACATGCAGCGAATGTCGCTGCGCTTTTTCACCCAGACGCGCACCGGCGAGCTGATGTCGCGGCTGAACAACGACGTGGTGGGCGCGCAGCAAGCCATCAGCAATACGCTGGTAACCATTGTCTCCAACATTGTCTCGTTGGTAGCCACGCTGGCGATCATGTTGGCTCTGGAATGGCGGCTGACGCTGCTGGCGCTGGCGATTTTGCCCCTGTTTGTGCTGCCGGCGCGGCGTATTGGGCGTGTGCTGCGTGATTTGCGCCGCAAGTCGATGGAGCACAACGCCGAGATGAACGCCACCATGAACGAGACGCTGAATGTTAGCGGGGCGCTGCTGGTGAAATTATTTGGCCGCGAACGGCGCGAGGTGGATCGATTTAGCCACGACGCGGCCGAAGTACGGGATATCGGTATTCGGTCGGCGGTGATCGGGCGCTGGTTTTTTATGCTGCTCAGCGTGGTGAGCGCGGTGGGCGTGGCTGTGGTTTATTGGGTGGGCGGCCTTCTGGTTTTGCAGGATGCCTTTACCATTGGCACGATTGTGGCCTTCGGCGCGTATCTGAACCAGCTTTATGGCCCGCTGATGGCCCTGACCAACGCGCCGGTGGAGTTTGCACAAAGCATGGTGAGTTTCGAGCGGGTGTTTGAGGCGTTGGATATGCCGGTGGAGATTCAGGAGAAGCCAGAGGCGGTGGCGCTGGAACAGGTGAACGGCCGTCTGCAATTTCAGGATGTCGCTTTTACCTACGTGGACCAGGAAAGCGGGCAGGTAGGACTGCAAGAGATCGCCCGTTTTGGTTGGGGCGGCAGTGATGTACACCTGAAACGGGGTAAGCAGCGTGATGGCGAGGCGCAAGATGAGGAAACGGCCGTGCCCGTTCTCAACCGTTGGGCCTTGCAGGCCATCGACTTTTCCATCGAACCAGGCCAGTTGGTGGCGCTGGTGGGTCCCAGCGGGGCCGGCAAGACGACCATTACCTATCTCATACCGCGATTGTATGATCCGACAAACGGCCGTATCCTTCTCGACAACCACGACATCAAAGACCTCACCCTGCACACCCTGGCCAACAACATCGGCATGGTCACCCAAGAAACTTATCTGTTTTACGACACCATCCGCGCCAACCTGCTCTACGCCAAACCCGACGCCAGCGAAACACAGATGATCGCCGCCGCCAAAGCCGCCAACATCCACGATTTCATCGCTGGCCTGCCCGATGGCTACGACACCGTTGTTGGCGAACGCGGCTACCGCCTCAGCGGCGGCGAGCGCCAACGCATCGCTATCGCCCGCGTCATCCTCAAAAACCCGCGCATTCTGGTATTAGACGAGGCCACATCTCACCTCGACTCGTTATCGGAAGCGTTGATTCAGGACGCTTTACAGCGGGTGATGAAAGGGCGCACCAGCCTGGTCATTGCCCACCGGCTGTCCACCATCCTGGCGGCGGATGTCATTCTGGTTATGGAAAAGGGGCGGTTGGTTGAAAAAGGCACACACGAATCGCTGCTGGCGCAAGATGGCCTGTATGCGACCTTATACGAAACACAATTTAAACCCAAAATCAACCACGAAAATATCATGCTCGAAGCGTCATGATGTATGGTCAGGCGTCAAATGTCATGCGGCTGCCATTACGCCAGAATGACATTTGACGCCTGACCCTTTGCCACGTTCCGTTTACTGCTCTTCTCTCTTACGCTGAAGTCCGGGAACAATAGCCGCAACGGCGACGAGAATAATAAACACACCCATCACTAACAAACCAATCGGATCCATTTCTACCTCCTTGTTCATTTCAGGCATGGTGGCAATTTTAACGACATCGGCTCATAGTCACAAGGCGTGGAATCGCCAAAAAATTGCTTTTGTGACATTTTTCACGAATAATTCGTGACGGTTTTGTTTGCTTATGAGTTGTTTTTGTTTGCTTGCCCAAGTACACTAATTGTCAGGTAGAGTTTGTTTCGTTTATTTGTGAATAGGAGAGAAACCATGCAAAACTTTGGCCCATTTGTAAGCAACTATGGGGTGGAAAATCACGGAATTAGCAATCCAGGTACAGTCTATTGGAACCTTTCAGCTTCCATGCTGTACGAACAAATCATACGACGTCGCGAAGGGAATATTGTTCACCTTGGCCCAATTGTTGTAAGCACAGGCGACCATACCGGCCGTTCCCCGAACGATAAATTTGTTGTCAAAGAACCGACCAGCGAAAATGATATTTGGTGGGGGAAGGTGAATCGGCCGTTTTCGCAAGAAAAATTTGATACGCTGCACAGCAAAATGATGGCGTACATTCAGAACCGCGACATCTTCGTGTTTGATGGCTATGCCGGCGCCGATGAACGGTACAGAATGCCGGTGCGCGTTATCAATGAATATGCCTGGCACAATTTGTTTTCGCGCAATATGTTTATTCGTGAATCAAATCGGGAAAAGCTGCAAAATCACGTCCCGCAGTTCACGGTTATCGACATGCCGCGCTTTAAGGCCGACCCGGCAGTGGACGGCACCAACAGCCAGACGTTTATTCTCGTTGATTTTGGCAAACGCATGGTGTTGATTGGCGGCACGGAATATGCCGGTGAAATTAAGAAGAGTATTTTCTCGGCAATGAATTATTATCTGCCCAAAGAAGGCGTCTTGAGCATGCATTGCAGCGCCAACTATGGCGCCGACCGCGACGATACGGCTTTGTTCTTTGGCCTGAGCGGCACGGGCAAGACCACGCTGAGCAATGATCCGAATCGTACCCTGATTGGCGACGACGAGCATGGCTGGAGCGATGACGGCGTCTTTAACTTTGAGGGCGGCTGTTACGCCAAAGTGATTCGTCTGGACCCGAAGGGCGAACCGGAAATTTATCAGACCACGCGCCGGTTTGGCACCATTTTAGAGAACGTCATTTTTGATAGCGAGACCCGCCGCGTGGATTTGGACGATGGCACGCACACCCAAAACACACGCGCCAGCTACCCGATCACCCATATCGACAATGCTGACCCCGAAGGATATGGCAACCATCCGCGTAACGTGATGTTCCTGACGGCCGATGCGTTTGGTGTACTCCCTCCCATCAGCAAATTGACGAAAGAACAGGCAATGTACCACTTCTTGAGCGGGTATACCGCCAAGGTGGCCGGCACGGAACGCGGCGTCACTGAACCGCAGCCTAACTTCAGCGCTTGTTTTGGCGCGCCGTTTATGCCTTTGCACCCGGGTGTGTACGCAAAACTGCTGGGCGAGAAGATCGACAAACACAATTCTGTGGTCTGGCTGGTGAATACCGGTTGGACGGGCGGTCCGGCCGGCGTGGGCAGCCGCATGAAGCTGGCGTATACACGCCGCATGGTTACGGCCGCGTTGAACGGCGAATTGGACAACGTAGAAACAACCACGGAACCATTCTTTGGCCTGCAAATCCCCAAGAAAGTGGAAGGCGTGCCGGACGACGTGTTGAATCCGCGGGCGACCTGGACGGATGGCGCGGCTTATGACGCACAGGCGAAGAAATTGGTGGAGATGTTTAACAACAATTTCAAGCAATTTGAAGACGGTGTGACGGATGAAATTAAGGCAGCCGCGCCGAAAGCTCAATAATGGGTGAATAAGGTTGATTTTTAAGTGCGGATAATTGTATAGTATGAAACGGGGCGATGAATTTCGTCCCGTTTTTATATCAGGTAGATAAGGGGGTTTTGTAATGTTTGAATTGCCGCTTTTTCCTTTAAATACCGTGTTGTTTCCGGGGATGCCGCTGCCACTGCATGTTTTTGAAGAACGGTACCGGGAGATGATCCAGTTTTGCCTGGATGATAAACGGCCGTTTGGCGTCGTTCTCATTCGCAGCGGTGTTGCTGAGGGCGGGCCAGTAGCCGATCCGTATGAAGTGGGCTGTGTAGCGGAGATTGTGGAGGTAGAACGTCTGGAAGACGGCCGTCTCTTGCTCATGACCGTGGGCACGGAACGTTTCCGCATCCTCTCCCTAAATCATGACCGCGCCTACCTTATGGGAACCATGGAAGATTTCCCCTTCGCCGCTGAATCGGAGCAGGCGCTGGCGCAGGCGGCTAACCGCCTGCTGCCGTTGGTGGCCGAATATCTGCGCATCTTAGCCGATACCGGCCACGTCGAATTCGATTCCGACCAGATGCCGACCGATCCTGAAGACCTGATTTTCCTGGCTGCGGCCGCCATACAGGTTGACGCCGAACAAAAACAGGCGTTTCTGGAAAACGACAAAGCCACCAGCGTACTTAACGAACTGACAAAAATCTACCAGCGAGAGCTGAAATACATGCGTCTGATGCCCAAAGAAGACCAGGGCATTTTCTCGCTTAATTAGCGTAAACATGGCAGGCAGAGCGCGCCACGCAACGCGCTTTGCCTGTTTTCTCCACCTGCCAGCCCCTAATTAAACGTTAGAAAGTCTTCGCCAACCCAGCCTTCTTCACCGGCTGGCGTGCGTACATGCCGCCATGTGAGGCCATCCTGTAGTTGCGGCGCGGTGTCCAGCAGGCTTACCACGGTGCCTTCCGGTAACACAACTACTTCGACGCCGCCGGGAGCGGCGCGCAGGGTCAGGCCGACGCCGGATGTGCCAAAGACGATGGCTTGCGGATATGCCGGGGTGGGCACGGCCGTTGGCGTGGGGGGTATGTCCGGCGGCGCAGCCAGCAACGCGGCCGGATAAGCATCCGGATCATTAAAATGGGCATACGCCAGCCGCGACACGGCTTCAAACAGCGGCGCGCTGATTTCCCACTCCAACCAGCCCGGCGAATACAGCGCCAAAGCCACCAGATAGTCGCGCTCAGGACCAAAGACAATGCCGATGTTGCCGTGCGTGTCGTCGATCCAGCCGACTTTGTGGGCCATGACCACGCCATCGGGCAGACCGCGTTCCAGAAGCCGGGCCAGGTTGTTTTCTTCCATCAGCGACAATATGTCCTGACATTCCACGGCCGTGAGTTCGTTGGGATACATCTCGCGCAGCAGGCCGTTGTCGTGTTCGGCGCAGTCGTAGATCATGTGGGTAACGGCCGTCAGGTCGCCAATCGTCGTCTGGCGGTAGGGGTCGGGATGGGTAGTCAGGTCGGTGCGTTGGTTGGCCGGGGTGAGGTAGGTGGCGAGACGGCCGTTTCCCGGTTCCATGTCATAGGGCACGGCAATGAATGTGTTGTACAGGCCCAAATCGCGCATCGACTGTGTCAGCGTGTCCGCGCCGGCGAAAATATCGCCGCCGCCGACCACATCGCGCAGCAGTAAATTGGCGGCAAAATTGCTGGAAAGCGACGTGGTTTGGGTCAACAGCTTGGTTTGCTCCACGTCGGGTGGATTGTTCAACGCGCGAAATGTCTCCACCAGCAGCGGGATTTTGATCAGGCTCATGCCGGCAATGGCCAGATCCGGATCATGGCTGATCTGGTCGCCGGTTGTCAGGTCGATAATGACGTAGCTGCTCAAGCCGTCGAAATCGGCCAGGGCGGCATCGACGGCCGCTTGCAGGTAATGGATGTCCGGCGGCGCGAAGCGGGTTGGTTCCGGGGTTGGGGTTAGCGTGGGAACAGGTGAGGGGGTGAGGGTTGGGACTGGTGTTGGCGGCGGCGGTGTGGCTGTCGAGGTGAGGGTGGGCGGCACGGCCGTTTCCGCCATGTCGGGCGCTGAACCACAAGCTGCCAATCCGACCAGCAAACAAACCAATATCAAAACTTGATGCGCCTTACCCATGAATTACCTTCCTGCAATGTTATTTTCGGCAGAGAAGTGTAACATGATCTGATACGGCCGTGTGCGCCATTCCCACAACTCTCACCAACCGGCCATACGGCCGTCAGAGGGTAGAACAAACGAGCGTTTATTTACTCTTTACAAAGCACCTAATTCTGATATAATTTCGCCCCTAAATCAAATTTTATTGGCGACGGGCCGCTGGCAGCAGCGGTTTTCCCTTATATTGGGGGTTATAAATGACGACGAGAAAACCTTACCTGGTAACAGCCGAAGGTCTCATAAAATTACAAAAAGAACTCGAACAATTGGTCACAGTTGGTCGGGAGGAAGTCGCCGACCGTTTGCAGCGCGCTTTTGACGACGGCCCAGATGACGATTTTATCGATAACGCCGAATTGGAAGCGGCACGGAATGCCCAATCGTTTCTGGAAGGACGCATTCAAGAAATTGAAGAAATCCTGAAAAATTATCAGGTAATCAAAGATGACAACGGCCCGCATGATTATGTGCGCGTAGGCGATTGGGTGACTGTGGTGGAAGTAGGTTTCGACGAAGAAGAGCGTTACCATCTGGTTGGCGCCGCCGAAGCCGATCCTACTGAAGGCCGCATCTCGAATGAAAGCCCGTTAGGCGTTGCCCTTTTAGGCGCTAAGGTGGATGATATTGTGCGTATCAAGGCTCCGCGAGGCATCACGGAGTTTCGGGTTGTCAAAATCGACTAACGATTTTTAGGACAGTGATAGATTTTTCAGCCCGTGCTCGACACGGGCTTTTTGTTGATTCAGGAGAGGAAATCATGAGCTGGCAGCCAACGCATTTAGAGCAGCAGCGTCTGGAAAAATTGGCGCGATTGGAAGAGGCGGGCATTGAGCCGTATCCGCTGCGGAGCGAACGCACGCATACAACCACAGAAGCGATTCAGGCATTTAACGCCGCCGCCGAAACGGAAGAAGTGAAAGCCACGGTGTGCGGCCGGTTGGTGAGTATGCGGGATATGGGCAAGACGGTGTTTGCGCATATTGTGGACGGACACGGCCGTTTCCAACTTTTCATCCGCCGTGAAGAAGTAGGCGAAGAATCCCACGCCATTTTCCGCAAACTGCTCGATTTGGGCGATTTTGTCCAGGCAACCGGCGTTCTCTTTCGCACCCGGGCCGGAGAAGTAAGCCTGCGCGTTTCCGACTGGAAGCTGCTCAGCAAAGCCGTCAGCCCATTGCCGGTAGTCAAAGAGCAGGAAGTTGACGGCGAACTGGTGCGTTACAGCGCCTTTACCGATGTAGAAGAGCGGTATCGCCAGCGGTACGCTGACCTCGCGGTCAATCCCGAAGTGCGCGATGTGTTCCGCGCCCGCGCCAAAACCATCAGCGCTCTGCGCCGCTTTTTTGAGGACCACGATTTTTTGGAAGTGGAAACCCCCATTTTGCAGCCTTTGTATGGCGGAGCGGCGGCACGGCCGTTTACCACCCATCACAACCAGCTCAAACAAGAACTCTACCTGCGTATCTCCTTTGAACTGTACCTCAAACGGCTCCTGGTAGGCGGCTACGAACGCGTCTACGAAATCGGCCGTGACTTCCGCAACGAAGGCGTCAGCTTCAAACACAATCCCGAATTCACCCAGCTAGAGTTTTATGCCGCTTACTGGGATTACAACGACGTGATGGATTTCACCGAGCGCATGGTGGCTTACGTGGCCCAGCAGGTTTTGGGTACGACAACCATCACCTACCAGGGTCACACAATCAGCCTGGCCCCGCCGTGGAACCGCATTTCCATGCGCGATGCAATTCTGGAATTTACCGGCATCGATTATGTCCATTTCCCGGAAGCCGAGCCATTGGCCAAAGCCATTCAGCAGATGGGCAAAACGCGCGGCGTGGCTACCCAAACCCCGCCGGGAGCCAGTTGGGGCAAATTGGTTGATGGCCTGCTTGGCGACTTTGTCGAACCGAATCTCATCCAGCCGACTTTTATCACCCAATACCCCCGCGATATTTCGCCGCTGGCCAAAGGAATCCCCGGCGACCCGCTGCATGTGGAGCGTTTTGAGTATTTCATCGCCGGCATGGAAATGGGCAACGCGTTTACCGAGTTGAACGATCCGCAGGAGCAGCAGCGCCGTTTTGAAGCTTTGCAGGAAATGTACGCCAAAGATGACGACGAACTGAACCCGATTGACGAAGATTATCTGCGAGCGATGCGCTATGGCATGCCCCCTAATGGCGGGTTCGGCACCGGCGTGGACCGGTTGACGATGCTGCTAACCGACCAGCCGACCATCCGCGAGGTGCTGCTGTTCCCCCACCTGCGCGAGCGAGATTAGCTGTTTTGAGCTGGGTCCAATCTTCGAGATCGGACCCAGCCTAAATAGACGTTTATTCCCCCGATCAGCATTCCGCAGGCTGCAAGAACGGGACCAAAGGCGACCCAGGCGGCGAGCTGCATGGTCCAACGGCCGTGCCACGCCGCCGGCCACACGTTGCTTAACGGAATCAGGGTGAGGATAAGGAGGGCGACGGCCGTTACCAACCACCGCCGTCCCTTCACAAATTCTTCGCCCCACGTTGTTTGCGCCGCCGCCACCAACCCCAGCGTTACAAACCCCAACAGCAGCCAATGTAGATAAGATATGCGCAAATTGGCCCGTTCACTCCAACGGGCAATCGCCGGCAAGGTTACGGCCAATGTGGCCGTCGCCTCCAGGCTCAGGAAAAGCAGCGCCGGCCGCCACCGTTTTTCCGCTCCTTGCCAAAGGACAACAATTTGCCCCCACAGCCCCAGGCCAACCATCAGGCCACCCAGGCTGCCAATCAGGCGCACAAAAGGCGGCAGCAGATTAACCGGGATGCTTAACAAGAAGGCCACCGGCAGCCCCATGATCAACAGAGATTCGCTTTTGGCCGCCCAGCGATGGCGCGAGGCTCGCGGATTGGCGGCGCTGGCCAGCCCCAGTACGCCCAAAACAAACCACCCGGAAGCAAATAAATCCAAAAAGAGATGGGTGAGAAGCGCGGAAACAACCGGGTCTTGAATGCGGAAAACGGCCGTTACCGCCACCCCCCACGCTCCCAGCGAGGCCAGCGCCATAAACGCCAGCGCAGCGTCCCACAATCGCAGCGGGCTGATGCGCGCTGCGCCTTTTGTCGCCTGCCAGTAGACGGCCATAAAAGCATACCAACTGATCATGTTCAGGCTGGCCAGAATGGTGGAGAGGGGCAGCCGCAGGCTGCCAAATTGCGCCGGGCGGTAGCCGTAGAGCAGGAATGCGCCATACGCGCCCACCGCCAGCAGTAAAACCAGCCGGATAATGCGGCGGAAGCGTGTCTGGCTGAGCGCGGATAACGGCCGTCCGGTCAACGCGGGCAGCCAGGTCACCATCAATCCCATCAGCGCGGGTGTGACCCAGCCGAAATACATAAGGTGGGAATGGGCGTGGCGAACGTTGGTATATTGCAGTCCCCAGGGGAAGCCTTTTAGCAGGCCAAAGCGCATCAGCGCGCCGGTGGTGGCCGCCAAAATGAATACGCTCAAGGCCAGCAGCCAGGTCCAGCGCCAGAGGCGATTTTCCTCCCCAATCATGATTTTTTCACCATAATCAGCAGCATGGTGACGGCCGTTTCCGCCAAAATGCTGTGCGGTAGATTGGCCGGCATTGCCGCCCAGGTGTTAGCCTGCGCCGCCATTTCGTCGCCGCCCAGAGTCAGGCGCGCCTGCCCGCTGATGAAGTGCAGCATAGCCGGCATAGAGGCGGTATGTTCAGAC
>JAKQCM010000293.1 GCA_029559155.1 Chloroflexota bacterium | reverse complement strand
GCCAGTGGAGCAACAGGCAGACAATACAGACGGATAACGAGGATGAACCCTGGCTAGAAGATATAGCCGTTTCTCTTCATGGGACAGTACACATTATGTGGTCCAGGCTTACACCCACCCCCAGTTACCTGAGGGAAAATTATCACCAAAAGCGCTCACCTTCAGGTAATTGGTCTAGTCCCACGCTGATGTTACAAAGAAGAACGGGCAGTGATTACACCCCTGGGAAAATAGCTGTAGACAGCAACGAGGGTGTTCACATGATTATGCAAGCAGCAACTTTGCCAACTGCCACTCTATATTATGCTTTTTCTCAGGACGGATCTGTGTGGCAATCAGAACTATATCCAACGACTGGTTCTTCAATGTACGATCTGGACTTGACAATTGACCAACAAGATATCATGCACATTTTAGCCAAGGGGTATTATCGCCCTATCAATGCAACCACCACTCGCACGGCTTCTATAAGCCAACAGGTGTTCATTCCGCTTGATATGGCTGCGCCAACGCTGGCGTTTATGGCCAAGAGGCCGGGTGACGTGCCCGGCGACAATTCAGGGCTGGTATTGTTGGTTAATGATGGCGCGTCGGAAACGGCCGTTCCCCTCGCTAACGGCCGTGCCGAATGGAACCACTACTGGGTAGATATGTCGCCTTGGGCCGGGCTAACGGTTCAAGTTAAATTCCAGTTGACGCAGACAGTAGGCGACCCCCATGTACAAGCGATCATAGATGATGTGTCATTGGGGTCTGCTTATCCCGATATTTGGGTACATGGAAATGGACCTGCGGGAGGGCTACCCGGACAAACCGTTGTTTTCGAAATAGCATATGGGAACCGGGGCAAAGTCCCGGCAGAAGGTACAATACTCGAATTGGACTGGCCAGAATCACTGCTGTTGGCCTCTGCCAATATAACGCCAACAGTAGGAGTGGGCAGCCTGACTTGGAGTCTTGGCGATCTGGCCGCTGAAGCGGCGCCCGGCGCCTTGGTGGTCACCGCCACAATTGGGGCTGATACTCCTTTTTGGGAAACCATCAGCCTGCCCATTTCCCTTAGTTCTGCCACTACGGAATTAGAACAGCAAAACAACGAGGCAATCTTGAGCATGTCGATCGCTCATCGCACATTCTTTCCTGCATTGTTGAGACCTTAAAACAGATCTGGCACGCACATTCCTGTGCCATCGTACCAACCAGGAGTACCCCTCCGGCCACTCTGCCGCCTCTGCGTCGTGGAGATGTTCGCCAGAACGCGAGAACGTGCCATATCCCGCTTGGCCCGTCCCAATCCGCAGGCAACACGGCCGTTTCCCTGCTTATCGACTGCCTGACTATCCAGGCAAAGGCGTCGCCCGAATTTGCTGATCCTCGATGACAGAGAAATGTCCGGCCCAATCTAATCGCTGTGACATAACAGTCACGGCAATTTGGGCGACATGATCCCCCGACCTGGCGGAAACGCGAAACAAAATGACTCCGCTTGTAGCCGGTAATCCGCCGCGAAATGCCAGTTCACCAAAATCTTTATCAATAGTTAGCACAATACGATTTTCTGCCTGGGCTAGAGCTAATACTTGAGGGTCACTGCTGCCGGGCGCTGCGGTGCGAATCCAGAGAACATCATACCCAGCACGACGCAGAGCGATAATCGCATCCCCAGGAAAGTTCTCATCTGCTAACAAACGCAGCATCAGGCAAGAATCAGAGGATATACTTTTTCCAGACGAAGCGTTTCGCTGGCATAGGAGAGACAGGCACGAATATCAACTGTGGTGACTCCAGGATAATTGCGCAAGATTTCGCTTTCCGACCAACCTTGCGCCAGCAAGCCCAAGATGAAGTCAACCGACAAACGCGTCCCTTTGATAACTGGATTGCCGCCTAATACATCCGGATCAATCGTAATATGGTCTTGCCAATTCATATGCACCTCTCCTGCCAGATTATTACAGAAAACAAGGAACGGCCGTTAACCACTGCGTAGTGCGGGCTAACGGCCGTTTCCACCCCATCGCCTGGCTGAACTTGATGTACGTGGGCAGCACGGCCGTTTCCACCCCATCCCCTTTGGAAAAACAACTTAACGCAAAGGCGCAAAGAGGCAAAGACGCAAAGAAAAATCGTGAACACTGGGCGGAACGGCCGTTCCCACTCCCGTCATCACCAGATTGGTCCAATCTCCAAGATTGGACCAATCTCCGGCGTTTCCAGCCCATCACCTGAGAAACTTCATGAACGTGGGCAGAACGGCCGTTCCCACCCCATCCCCTGGCTAAACTTATGAACTGTGGGGAGAACGGCCGTTCCCACCCCCTGGCTAAACTTGATGAAGTGTGGGTAGAACGGCCGTTACCACCCCACCACCTGGCTAAACTTGATGAACTGTGGGGAGAACGGCCGTTCTCCACCCCCCATCTCTCAACACCCAC
>JAKQCM010000215.1 GCA_029559155.1 Chloroflexota bacterium | reverse complement strand
ATAAATCATAGGAGGGCAGAACGGCCGTTAACCGTTTTACCTACTAATCATCAATTATTCATGCCGGGAGCCGGCCTGGTCGAATTAAAAAAGAAATTTTTGATAAAAAACCTTTGACGTGCGCCCTATTTGCCGATAAATTAAGAGCGTACTGATCTTTAGCAAGCGAAGACGGAAACCTTGCCGAACAGCCCGCCACACGCTAACCTTGAAAGTCGAAATTCGGGTAAGCCCCCACGATACCTTATCCGCAAAGGAACCCAAAACCATGTCCCTGGATCGCTTTGGCCGAACTATCAATTATCTAAGAATTTCACTGACCGATAAGTGTAATTTACGCTGCGTCTATTGCATGCCGGAGGACATGACATTCCGCCCACGGCAAGAACTGCTGCAAGATGACGAGATTATTCGGCTGGTCCATCTGTTTGCCTCGCTGGGCTTTCACAAATTTCGGCTGACCGGCGGCGAGCCAACGGTGCGGGCTCATGTGGTGGAGATTGTGCGGCACATTGCCCAAACGCCGGGCGTGGAAACCGTGGCCATGACGACCAATGGCTTGATGCTGGACAAGTTGGCACGGCCGTTAGCCGACGCCGGCCTGAAACGGGTCAATGTCAGCATCGACACCCTGAACCCGGACAAATTCCGCAAATTAACCCGCTGGGGCCAGGTAGAAGATGTCTGGCGCGGTCTGGATGCGGCCGTAGACGCCGGGCTGGGCATCAAATTAAACGCCGTAGTGGTAAGAAATTACAACGACCGTGAAGATGTGGTGGACCTGGCGCGCCTGACGTTGACACGGCCGTGGCAAATCCGCTTTATCGAAATGATGCCTTTTGGCGATGTGGCCGATTTCCAACAAGCGGGGGTGGTGTCGGAAGAAGAACTGCGGGCGACCATTGCCGCCGACTGTGGTCCGCTGACACTGGTGGACGACGGCCGTCTTGATGGCGAAGCGCGTCTCTACCAACTGCCGGGAGCCAGGGGCACGTTGGGGTTCATCAGCTCGGTAACGCAGCCGTTTTGCGCCAGCTGCACCCGGGCCAGGTTAACGGCCGACGGCCGTTTGCGCCTCTGCCTGCTGCGCGAAAAAGAAGTCGACCTGATGACGCCGCTGCGCGCCGGAGCCAGCGACGAAGAGTTAAAAGCCATTATCGAAGAAGGCATCTGGTGGAAACCGTGGGGGCACGGGCTGTCTGAACATGTGATCCCGCTGAACCGCGTGATGTCAGAAATCGGCGGATAACCTCAGGTTAACGAAGGCAAACTAATTTCGAAGGTACTGCCCAGACCTGCGCCAGGGCTGACGGCCGTTACCGTTCCCTCGTGGGCTTCCACAATCCCCTTCACAATGGCCAACCCCAGACCCGTGCCGCCCTGGTCGCGGCTGCGCGCGCTATCGGTGCGATAAAAACGGTCAAACACAAACGGCAAATGAGCAGCCTCGATGCCCGAGCCGCTGTCGCGCACTAAAATGTGCAGACCATCCGCTTTTTCTACCACGGTGACCATAATTTGGCCTTTTTCTGGCGTATGGCGCAGGGCGTTGTTCAGCAAATTGTTCACCGCCTGGCGCATGCGGTTGGCGTCCACGGTCAGGTAGGGCGTAGGGCCTAGCAGCTCCACCTGCAAAGTGACCCCCTTAGCGGCGGCGACGGGTTTGAAGGAAACGGCCGTTTCCTTCACCAAAGCCGCCATATCCGTCATTTGTTTATTCAGCGGCATCTGGTGCGCTTCAGCCTGAGCCAGGTCATGCAAATCATCCACCAGCGTCGTTAACAGCCGGGTTTGGTCCAACAGGCGGGCAATTTCACCTTTGCTTAAGGGGTACACATCATCCAAAATGGCTTGCAAATTACCCTGCAGCACATGCAGCGGGTTACGCAGTTCGTGGGCCACATCGGCCAGCAGATTGCGCCGCAAAAGTTCCGCCTGATCGAGCTGGACGGCCATCTGGTTGAACGCGCGGGCAACCGATTGGATTTCCTGGCTGCCCTTTACCGGCACACGATGGGAAAGGTCTTGCGTGGCAATGGCTCGTGCGCCCGCTTCCAATGCTTGCAAAGGCGCGGCCAACGTACGGCTGAGCAATGCGCCAATGACCGCGCTAACCATAACGGCGGCCAGCAGGGAACGCGAAAAATAATTTTGCGCAAAATCTTGCATCCGCGCATCGAATTGCGCCTGCATTTCTGCGGGTAATGCGGCGCGAATGTCGTCCAACTGATTCATGGTGGACGGGCCAGAGATGACGTTGAATTCGACTGCCAGACTGAACAATACCGGCGCCAGCCCGGCCAACATCAAAATGCCGGTCACCATCAACGTGAAACGAACCCATAAACGATTCATGATTTATCTTCCAGGCGATACCCGACGCCGTAAATGGTCTGGATGTATCGTGGATTTTTGGGGTCTGGCTCGATTTTGCGGCGCAGGTTGCGAATGTGGCTGTCCAGGGTGCGCTCAAGGCCTTCAAAATCTGCGCCCAGCGCTTTGGATACCAGTTCGCTGCGGGTAAGGACATAACCGGATTGTTCTAGCAAGACGTTGAGCAGGCTAAATTCGGAGGGAGTGAGGTCTACGAGACGGCCGTTCACCTGCACTTCTCGCCGCCCCAAATCCATTTCCAACTCGCCCACTTTCAATACCTGCGGCTGATAGGCATCTGAACTGCGCAGGCGGGCGCGGACTCGCGCCACAACTTCGCGCGGATTATAAGGCTTGGTCACATAATCATCGGCGCCCATTTCCAGGCCGACTATTTTTTCGGTGTCTTCGACGCGGGCAGTTAACATAATGATAGGAATGGCGGCCAGATTGGCGTCACTGCGCATGATCCGGGTAATTTCCCAACCATCCAGGCGAGGCAGCATCAGGTCCAGCAAAACCAGGTCGGGCATATCGCGGCGGATGGTGTGCACGGCCGTTTCCCCATCATAGGCCACCAAAACCTCATACCCCGCCTGCTCCAGATACGCCCGCATCAGGCGCACCACATCTTTATCGTCGTCTACCACCAACACGCGCTGCCTGCTCATAACCCGACACCTTCAATTGACCATCTCCCCAAAAACCAGTACATTCCTGGAAAAATACCCAAATCTACAAACACAAGAAGTAGGAAGTACACCTTTATGCAACTCTATATCATCCGCCATGCGCAATCTGTGAACAATGCTATTTGGGCCGCCACCGGGAGTGGAAACGGCCGTTTAGCCGACCCACCCCTCACCGACTTAGGCCACCAACAAGCCCGTCACCTGGCTAACCATCTCGCCAACGCCAAAACCAATCTATCCGACGATTATGCCGATATTTCAAATCGCTCCGGCTTCGTTCTAACCCATTTATACAGCAGCCTGATGCTCCGCGCCGTACAAACCGGCCATTACATCGCCGATACATTGGACATGCCCCTGCACGCCTGGGAAATTATCCACGAATGGGGCGGCATTTACGAAGACGACCCGGAAACCGGCGAACCGGTCGGCCTGCCGGGACCAAATCGCGCCTTTTTCACCGAACGTTTTCCGCGCTTTTTGCCGCCCGCCACGCTAGCCGAAAAAGGCTGGTGGAACCGGCCGTATGAACCGCCACAAAACACGCCGACCCGCGCGCAACGCTTTTTAGAAGAACTTTATGCCCGCCACGGCGGCGCCGATGACCGCATCGGCATAATAACCCACGGCGGCTTTTACCAGGCGATCATGCGGGCTGTCATCGGCTGCCCTGTGCCAGACAGCAGCCCGATGGGTGACAACATGGATATCTGGTTCCGGGTTAATAATACGGCCGTTACCCGCATCGACTTTGCCCCAGACAGCATCAGCATCGTCTACCAAAACCGCCTCGACCACCTGCCCGAAGGCAGCATCACCTGATATCAGCAGATTGGACCAATCTTCAGGATTGGTCCAATCTAAAACACCATCATTCGTAACGCAGCGCTTCAATCGGACGCAAACTGGCGGCGCGCCATGCCGGGTAAATGCCAAAGACCAGACCCACACTGGCCGCAAAACCGGTCGCCAGCAGCACCGTGCCGCCATCAACAACAGTTTCCAGGTCGATCAACTGCCCGGCCACCGTCGCCATCAACCAGCCCAACGTCACGCCCAGCAAGCCGCCAACCAGACTTAACAAAATCGATTCCATCAAAAATTGCACCAGAATGTCGCGTTTTAACGCGCCAACCGCTTTGCGAATGCCAATTTCGCGGGTACGTTCTGTAACGCTGACCAGCATAATGTTCATAATGCCAATGCCGCCAACCACCAGCGAAATCCCGGCAATCGCGCCCAAAAAGGCGGTAAGTGTGCCGGTAATCACGTCAAACGTGTCCAGCAAATCAGATTGGCTGAAGATAGAAAAATCATCTTCGTTGGCATAGGTAATGCCGTGCTGATCGCGCAGGGTTTCGGTGATCTGGTCAATTGCCGCGTCGGTTTGGTCCTCGCTGGCCGCCTGGGCAATGATGCCGCTGACGGCTTTTTCGCCGGTGCGGGTACGCTCGGTAAAGAGGCGGCTTTGGGCGGTTGTAAGGGGAAGGAAAACGGCCGTATCCGTCTGGCTAAAATTACTCCCAGACTTCTCCATAACCCCAATCACCTCATAACTCACGCCGCCAATCCGCACACTATTCCCCACCGCATATTCTTCTTCAAATAAATCCTCGGCTACCGTGTAACCCAGCACAACCACACGCCCCTGCGTATCATAATCCTGCTGGGTAAACACATCGCCGCCCATCAGCTTATCCACATTGTTGACCGTGAAATAGTTAGGCGTCACGCCAGACACAGAAACCCGCGACGTGTTCCCGCCATACACCACTTCCTGCGATCCCTGCACCACGGCCGACACCGCACTGACCGCCGGCGCATTAAACGGGTCCGATAAGGCCGCCACGTCCGACAAACTCAGCGCCGGATACCCCCCGCTGTTATCAAAATCCGTCGAAATGCTGATCAGATTCGTGCCAATCGACTGAATTTCACCCGTAATCGACGCGTTCACCCCATTGCCAATCGACATCAGCGCAATAACGGCCGCAACGCCAATAATCACCCCCAACATCGTCAACACCGACCGCAGCTTGTTGGCCAACAGGCTGTCGAGAGCTGTCAAAAAACTTTCACTAAGGTTCATAATCGTTTGCCTGCCTGTTTATGTTAAGCGCCATCTTCCTGAATCAACCCATCACGAATCCAAATCGTCCGGCGAGCATGTTCGGCAATTTCCGGATCATGGGTAATCATGATAATCGTGATCCCACTTTCTCGGTTCAACTTCTCGAAAATGCCCAAAATTTCCTCGCCAGTTTGTGTATCCAGCGCGCCGGTTGGCTCATCGGCCAAAATAATGGCCGGATCATTGGATAAGGCGCGGGCAATTGCCACTCGCTGCTGCTGCCCACCGGACAATTCGTCCGGCCGGTGATCCATGCGGTCGCCCAAACCAACCAGTTCCAAAGCAGCGCGGGATTTCGAGATGCGTTCGCTCCGGCTGATGCCAGAATACATCAGCGGCAGGGCGACTTGTTTGATAGCTGTTGTGCGCGGCAGCAAATTAAACTGCTGAAACACAAATCCAATCCGCTTGTTCCGTACCCGCGAGCGATCATCGGAACTCATGTCGCTGACATCAATGCCATCCAGCTTGTATACGCCGCCGCTGGGCGCATCCAGGCAGCCCAACATATTCATCAACGTGCTTTTGCCGGAGCCAGATGGTCCCATGATGGCCACAAACTCGCCTTCGGCAATGTTTAGATCAACGCCGCGCAGGGCATGGACCACCTGGGTGCCCATTTCATACATTTTGGTAATGTTTTTCATTTCGATCATCATGCTGCACCTCCGTGGTTACCCGCCGCCAAATGGGCCATTGCCTCTTTCGGCTCCGGGCGGCGGCCCGCTGCCAAACTCGAATACCGGCGCGACGTTGCCCACCAACAATACATCCCCCTCTTGCAGCCCATTGGTTATTTGGGTGAACTGGCCGTCTCGCAGGCCGATGGTTACTTCCACCACCTCAACGGTCTGGTTGCCAGCATCGTCTGTGGTCACACGATTCACGGAGTAAATGCCCCGGCTGCGGTCTACGTTGATGGCTGCGTTGGGAACCAGCAAGACATTTTCGTAATTATTGGTTTGCAGATCAGCGTTGGCGGTCATGCCCACGCGTACCGGCAAATCTGTTTCGCCCAGGCTCAGGAAAACATCAAAGTTAACCACAGTGCTGTTGGATTGATTGGCGCGTGGGGCGATGGACACCACCTGACCTTTCAGGACGGTATCGGGCCAGGTTTCCAGGGTAATATCGGCCGGCTGCCCCTGAGCAATATCGCCAATGTCTACTTCGTCAACCGACAAGGCGACTTCCAGGCTGCTGTTGTCTACCATTTCCACCAGAATGCCATTGGCTGTTTCGCCGACGTTGACGTTAACGGCCGTTACCACCCCGGCAAACGGCGCTACCAACGTCGCCTCAGCCAGATTCCGCTCCGCCCGCTGCAAGGCAATACGCGACTGCTCCACGGCAATCTCCGCCATGGCCACCTGCGCCTCAGACGCCCCATTCACCAGCGCGTCCAGATTCGCCTGCGCCTGCGCCAGAGCCGCTTCCGCCGCCGCAATCTGCGCCGCCGAAGCTCCCTGCAAAAGCAAGTTATGGTTGGCCTGCGCCGCCTCTAATTGGGCGCTGGCCGCCGCCAAGCTGGCCTGAGCAATCTGCACCGAATTGCTGTCCGGGCCGGCAAGCAGCGCATCGAGCTTGGCCTGCGCCGCCGCTACATTGGCGTTGGCAGTGGCCAAACTAAAACGCGTTTGTTCTTCCGGGTTGCCCAATCCAGGGCAGATATTGAAGTTTTGCCCATCCGGCGTATTAATATCGAAACATTCGGTCAGTTTGTCGTATAAATCTTGCGTCGATTCTTGATTGCCCAAAGCCCCAATCAGCTCAGCCTGCGCGGAAGCGATTTCCGCTTCGCTGGCCCCGCTTTGCGACAATTGCAACTGTTCGTTAGCCGCCCAGACATTGGCCTGCGCGGCGCGCACGTTGGCTTCAGACGCCGCGATGTCATTCTCGGTCGGCCCGGCGCGCAAATCATCCAGCTGCGCTTGCGCCGAAGCCACGCCGGCCTCGGCCGACGCCAGATTGCTGGCGGTTGGCGGGGCCAGCAGGGCGGCCAAATTCGCCTCTTGAATGCGTAAGGCTTGCTGCGCCGATTCGACGGCGCGTTCCAGAACGGCCGTGTCCACCTTTAGCAGCGGATCACCGGCGGCGACCGAGTCGCCAACGGCCGTATATATTTCCACCACCTCGCCAGATGTCGACAAGGTCAATCGCGCATCCCGCCGCGCTTCAATTTGCCCGCTGGCCGTCGCATTGGCCGTCAGGTCGCCAATGAAGGCCGTTACCGTTTCGCCGGTGCTGACAGCTTCATTTTGCATCCGCGCCGCCAACTGCGGGCCAAAGAGCATAGGAACCGCCAGGACGCCGATCACCACCACAACCACCAGGCCAACGCCCAGCCATATCCATCGCTTGCGATTACTTCGTTTCCGTTCGTTCATGTGTCCCTCTAGTTTTGCGGTGGCCCGGATAACAGGTCCAGGCGAGGCGCAGCATTGCCCACCACCAATTGATCGCCAGCATTTAAGCCGCTGGTTACTTCTGTGTTACGGCCGTCGCGCAGCCCAATGGTGATGGGTACTTCTTGCGTCGTGCCGTCGGCCAGGAGCAAATTCACACTGTATTTACCCGATGTGCGGTCCACGTTAATTGCCTGATTGGGAACCAGTAAAATACCGCTTTTCTCGTCTGTGATCAGGTTGGCGTTGGCCGTCATGCCCACCAAAACCGGCAGGTCCGTTGCGCCCAGTCGTACATGGACTTCATACAATACCAGCGAACTGCCCGGGTCGATGGTTGCGCCCGGAGCAATCGACGCCACTTCGCCGTCGATTGCCTGCTGCGGCCATGTTTCCAGGGTAATACGCGTCGGCTGGCCAACTTGCAGCCGGCCGACATCAATTTCATCGACTTCTAGTACAACTTCCAGGCTGGCAATATCCACCAGTTCGATAACCGGACCGCTGGCAAATTCGCCTTCGTTGTAGTTGACGGCCGTTACCACCCCATCAAACGGCGCCGTTACCGACATCGCCGCCAAAGAAGCCTGCGCGTCGGCCAGATTGATTTCCGCCTGGGCCACTTCGGCTTCGGCGGCGGCAATTTGCTCCTCGGTAGCGCCGCGCAGCAAGGCGTCCAGGCTGGCCTGCGCCTGCGCCACCTGCGCCTGCGCCCCGGCCAGCGCCGAATTTGTCGGAGCGGCCGTCAGCTTGTCCAGATTTGCCGCCGAGGCGTCTCGCTGGGCAACCACGGCCGACAATCCTGCCTGGGCGCTGCCCAATTGATTGGCGTCTGGCCCGGCTTTAAGCGTATCCAGAGCAGCTTGCGCAGCCGCCACTTGCTCCCGCGCCTGCGCCAGGGCGGTATTGGCCGCAGTATTGTCCGGGTCCGGGTTGCGCGTGTACTGCATTTCCACGCTGCGCAGGTTGGCTTCGGCGGCGGCCAGACTGGCTTCGGCGGCGGCAATGTCCGCCGGTTTGATGGCATTTTGCGCCTGTGCGAGCTGCGCCGACGAGGACCAGACATTGGCTTCCGCAGCGGTGAGATTGGCTTGCTGGGCGGCAATTTCTTCGGCCGATGGGCCGCTGAGAATGTCGTCTAATTGGGCCTGAGCGCTGAGTACGGCCGTTTCCGCCGCCGCAACTTCCGCCGATGTCGGGTCGGCCGTCAGGTCAGCCAGGCTGGCCTGCTTAAGTTTCAGGTTTTGTTCGGCTACAGCCACATTCAAGGCCAGATCGGCCGCGTCTAGCTGCATCAACACGTCGCCCGCCTGCACCACATCGCCGACGCGTACATTCACTTGCTGCACCCGCCCCGGCATCTCCACCGACAGCGCCGCCTCGCGGCTGGCGATCACGCTGCCACTCGCCGTAGCGGTCGCCGACAGATCGCCGATGACGGCCGTAACAATTTCTGGGGCGTTTGTGTCAACGGCCGTTTGGTTGGCGCGGCTGCGGAAGAACAGGAAAGCGCCAACGATCACGACGACAGCTACTGCGCCGATGATCCCAATCTGGCGTCTCCGCTTTTTCTTGTTATCCATACAAAGCTCTCCTATCACACAAGAAAGACGCCCCTTTGTAGGGACGTCGTTCTGCTTTTGATCAAGTTTCGGTTGTGATTCTAGCAATTAAATCTGCAAAAGTTGTGCAGAAATCATGAAAGTTCTATGCAATCTCGTCGGGCTTGTCGTCGAACCCCCAATGCTGCTGCACGAGGTATAACGGCCGTCCCTTCACCTCATCATAAATCCGCCCCAAATACTCGCCGATAATTCCCAGGCTGATGAGCTGCACGCCGCCCAGAAACAACACGGCCACCAAAGTTGTCGCCTGCCCAACCAGTGGATTGTGAGGGCCAAACAAGCGCAGCAAAACCACCGTTAGAATGGCCAATCCGGCAATGCCAGCGATGATAAAACCCAGATACGTGGCCAATTGCAGCGGCACGTAAGAAAAACTGGTGATGGCGTTCATGGCAAAACGGAACATACGCCGGAAAGAGCTGTATTTGGCCTCGCCGGCATAACGCGGGGCGCGTTTGAAATGGACGCCTGTCTGGCGGTAGCCCACCCAGGGGACCATGCCGCGCAAAAAGCGGTTCCGCTCGCGCATACGGCTCAGAGCGTCTACCACCCGGCGATCCATCAGCCGAAAGTCGCCGGTGTCCAGAGGAATGTTGACGCTGGTGATGCGGTGAATGAGGCGGTAGAACAGCTTGGCCGTGGTTAATTTGAACCAGGTTTCGCCCTCGCGTTCGCTGCGCACGCCGTATACCACATCGTAGCCTTCGCGCCATTTGGCGATCATTTCGGGGATGACTTCTGGCGGGTCTTGCAGGTCGGCGTCGGTCAGGATGACCGCCTGACCCTGGGCATAATCCATGCCGGCGGTGACGGCTTCCTGGAAGCCGAAATTGCGCGAGAAACTGATGCCTTTGACACGGCCGTCTTTCTGATGAAGTTCCGCGATAACCGCCGCCGACCGATCACGGCTGCCATCATCGACCAGAACCAATTCCCAGGGTTCGCCAACCCCTTCCATAACTTCATGGATGCGCTCATAGAGAGCGTGCAGAACGGGTTCTTCATTGTAAACCGGGGCTATGATAGAAAAAGTGGGTTTCATTGCTCCTCACTGCTTGGTGAATTATCGCGCGCTCCATGTGTCCACAATCGGAGCCGCGTCATGATTTATACACTACAAACCAGAAGATACCCTATTGGGCAAGGGGAGGCAATGCTGCGCCGCAGGTCCGGCGGCTAGATTTCGACAGTCGCCAGGAGGCCGACGTGGTCCGAGGGGTACAGCGTATCGTCATCGGGGGCAGGTTTGTTGCAAAAAATGGCAACGGCCGTTACCCGCACACTCGATGACACAAAAATATAATCCAGGCAAGCCCCCAACGCGCCTTCTTCCACATACCCTTCCGGGCTGGGCGGAATCAACGCCGTGGGGAACGTCGCCAGCGGCTCGTGGTGATGGGCCAGTGCATAGGCAGAACGAAACGCCTGTTTCATTCGTTCAACCGCCAGGCCGGTTGGGATTTCGTTAAAATCGCCGGCGACAATTTGATTGGCAATGTGCCGCCGGTCGCGCAGCCAACCCAACAAGCGCATCACCTGTTCCAGGCGCGCTTCTTTGTCATAAGGAATGTGGTGCAGGTGGGTGGACACAAAATCCAGCGTCTGGCGGTTTTCTAGCTCAACGTTGACGCGCAAGGCGACGCGCCCACCATACCCCAGAGCCACCGAGTCGTGGTAGCGCACCGGCAGCCGGGTGAGAATGCCGACGCCTTCGTAATAGCCTCGGATCAGGTGGCGTTTGCGGCGCTGGATCAGGCGATACGGCCGTCTGACAGACCCCGTCAGGCGCATATTCACCTGATTGCGCAACCAAGCTCCCTGTCGAATGGGAAAATGTACCTCTTGCAAGCTGACGAGATCGGGCGTTGTATCGACGAGTTGGTTTACCAACACCTGCCGCCTGTCTCGCCAACGGTCGGAGTTGTTACGCAAGTTGATGGTGGCGATGGTGATGGTGGTCATGGGGGGATCAGGTGAGGTCGATGGTGGTTGTGCCGCTGGGCACGGCCGTTTGCAAATTCAGGCTGCCATCACGAATGGTCAGGGTAAAGGGCGCGTCGGTCGTCACCGTCACTTGCATGGTGTCGGCCAACAAATCGCACTTGCCTTCCTGCCCCAGCGGGTAATTGGTTACGCCGTAGGCGGCGTCTGTTTCCAGGCGGCGATCCCAAATCACGCGGCGCAGCGGCCAGTCAACGCTGAGACCAATCACATCCTCCAGCAAGATGGCGATGGGTGATAGGCCAGACGGCCCGACAAAATCAGGCCGCGCCGGGTCGCCAGGGGCCGCCTGCTCCGGCGCATAGTTTTCCCAAAACGTGTCTGTGTGCTGATAAGTTTCCCACACATGTTCCAGGTGATTGACGGCGATAGCGTGGGCCAGCACGTCTTGGCCCACGTTGCGCAGCCCGCGCAGGGCCATAAAGTTGGCCGAGGGCCACACGCCGCCGCGCCAGGCATTGCCCGTGCCGGCGTTATAGCCTTCGCTGTCCGCCGACAGGCTGGGAATGCGATGGCCGACTTTAAACGCCCAATTTTCGCGCAAATGCTGCAGAAATGGTCCCAGGCGATCATCGGGGACGATGCCTTTGTCTAACAGCGCCCAATACGCGCCAATGCTTTTAGACTGGCTGTAACGGCCGTTCGCATCCACATCCTGGTAAAAATTGGCTTCCGCGCTCCACAATTTGTTGTTGACCAGGCGAATCAGGCGGGCGCGCTCGTCGGCCAGGTCTTGCACAACTTCCGGTTTTTCCAGCAGCGCGGCGATTTGTTCCAACACGCGAGCATTTAAGATAGCCTGCATATTGGCGTCAACCCAGGTCCAATGCCGGTGGTAGAATCTGCTGTCGGGCACACGGGGCTGGTTATCCATGCCGCTGCTCAGGCCAGTGGCCCAATACCCCCCGCCCGGCCAGGTGCGGTAAGCGCGGCACCATTCGTGGTAGGCCAGCAGCGGCCAGAATACGTTGCGCAAACGGCCGTCATCACCCGTCGCCCGAAAATAACGCCACTCCGCCCAGGCTAATATATTAGGACCTGTGCCGTTCGGTTCAAATGGACAAAATATGTCTTTGCCCGTGGCGGCGTGAATTTCCCGGCAAATAAAGCCGTCTTCTTGCTGGCGAGCATAAAAATTATCTAACATGCCCATGAAATCGAAGGCGCGACGGCCGTACCACCCAAACTGCACCGTAAAAACGCTGTCCCACAACAGCACATGTTCACTAACGGCCGGGTGTATAAAATTGGCGATAAAGCCGGTTTCTGGTTTGGGGCGACGAATGTTGGACCAGGCCATCTCCCAGGCGCGCCAATACATCTCCACCCAGCCAGGATGTTCCGGCAAAACGGGCGCGGGCAGCAGTGATTTCACCTCGCTAAACAACGGGATGGGGCTTGATTTGTACGTTTGACGGCGAAATGAGTTGTTCTCCACCCGAGGATTGGGGAGTTGATAGGTTGTTACCTGCGGTGTCATGGCTGCGTTACTCCGTGCAAAGCGGCTAAGGTTGGGGTACGTCGACCCACAGTTCGGCGGTTCCGGTGAGGCGAATGGCCTCTTCATTCAGGCTGGTCACGCGCAAATTGTAGGCCAGGTGCACATTGTCGCGAATTCGGCCTGTCCAAACGAAGGAATCGCCCAAGGCCAGGTAAGGATAACCCGACATGCCGGATATGCGGGCCACACGGATGTTTTGCCCGCCCTGCCCGCGGTCTTCAATGCCGTTAAATACGGCCGTTGTCCCCGGGATCTGATACCCAACCGGCACGGTGTAATCGGCGACGATATTGGTGAAATGATAGTTGCCCGTATTGTTCGGCACGCCCAATTCTTCGCTGGGAGCTGGATTCAGAACAATCAGTTCAACCAGTCCGGCGACGGGCATGGAGCCAAAAATCGAGGTGGTTAAGCGTAAATTAAAATTGGAAAAGACGCCCGGGGCCAGAACGCCGCTCCAAAAGAAAGAATCCCCGGCGCGTTTGAGAGCTGTTTGGCCGTCGATGCTCACTTCATAGGCATCACCCCTACGGTCAATAAATTGCAAACCGGTTCCCGGTACTTTCTCGCCGGGGGCCAGGTTGAACCCAAACGCTGGAATCGTGAAGATCATGGTATCGCCCAGTGGGGTAGGCGTGGGCGCAGGTCCCGATGAACCCGTGCCAGGGACGGCACAAGCTATTGTCGCCAGAACCAACAGGAGAATAAATCCGGGCATAGCCCAAATGTTTCGCTTCATAGCGGTGTTCAACCTGTAGTGGAATTTGGGGAGTAGAGAGTGGCGATGCGTGATTGGACCCATCGCTCATCGCCGCTCTCTACTCGCTTGTTTTTAGAGATCACTTCCTTACGGCCGTGTTTCCTCAATCGTAATCGTTTCTATTTTATCACCAGGGGGCAAATTCGAGGAAACAGATGGGTCGCGCGGCGTAATAGCCTCTACCACATCCATGCCCTCAATGACCTGACCAAAGATCGTATACCCGCCATCCAACTGGCTAACATCGCCCAGCGTGATGTACCACTGGCTGCCGTTGGTGTCGGGGCCGGAGTTGGCCATAGCCACCACGCCCGGTTTATTGTGCGACAACGCGGGGTCGATTTCGTTGGGGATGGTATAACCGGGTCCGCCACCGCCTGTGCCTGTCGGGTCGCCGGTTTGGGCGACAAAACCCGGCAGCACGCGATGGAAGGTCACGCCGTTAAACCAACCTTCGTTGCTTAGGAAAATGAAACTGTTAACGGTTTGCGGCGCAGATTCGGCCAGCAATTGGATGACAAATTCGCCGCCGGTTTCCATTTTCACGCGGGCCAAATACTGCACACCATCTTCCAAGGTCATGGGCGGCGGCGCGTCGTATTGGCGGTCGGCCAACTCTTGCAGGAGGATGGTGGATTGGACAAAATCTTCCCAAATGGTAATGTCTTGGGGCAGTTCGGTGGCGATACGGCCGTTCACAATTGCCGACGGCGTTCCGGGCAAGCCCAGATTCATCGCTTCCTGTTCCTGGCTGGCGACATACTCGGCATACACACCATCATCCAATTCCTGCGTAAAACGATCGACATCCAGGTTTAACTGCTGCGCCAGACTAATGAAATAATCGCGGGCAGCGGCCGTCTCTAACCGGCTCCACTCCGCCTGTTGGGCGAATAACAAATCGTGATATTCCCAAAAAGCGCCTTGTGCGCCAGCCGCTTCGCTGGCTTCGGCCGATTTTTGGGCGTTGGGATGAATTTGATTTAACGGGAAATGCCGATAAACGAGCTGTACTTGATCCGGGTGGGCGTCTACCAGACGCTCTAGCACAGGCGAAATGCCCGCGCACCCCGGTCATTGAAAGTCGCCATATTCGATGATGGTTACGATCGGCTCGGCGGCGCCACGCACCCAATCGCTCTCGCGGATGATGCTGGCCGTGGCCAACGGGTTGGCCAATGAAGCGTCGTTCGATGCAACAGTGGGCGCGGGGACATTGGTAGGTGCAGGCGCATCGGTGGGCGGCACGGCCGTTGCCGACGATGCACTCGACGATACGGCCGATTCAGATGCCCCACAGGCCGCTAAAAACAGAACACCCATCAACAACCAAAAAAATCTTTTCATACTTTCTCCTCCGAAAATAATTTAACGCAAAGGCGCAGAGGCGCAGAGAAAAATCTGCGTCATCGGCGAAATCTGCGGATTTTCATTCATGGTGTTGAGCTTGCGCTCATGTCGTCTCCTTCGAAAATAAAAGTGGGTTAAGCGGGTGCCAATTGAAATTTAACAGGCTCCAACTGGACAGCGTAACCCAGTTTTTCTAACTGTTTGGTCAAGATATTGACCTTCACATCTTTGCGGCGTTGGTCAAAATAATCGCCGCCTAACTCTTTGTAAGCCTCGCCACGGGTAAGCATGTACCAAAAACTGGACAACAACGTTCGCGCCACAGCAATAATGGCTCGCTTTTTGCCCCGCCGACCAGCGAGCCGACGATAGAGCGCTTGTGCATAGCTCCCTTTGGTTCGCACAGCCGCCCAGGCAACTTGCACCATAATCTGCCTTAAGTTCCGGTTGCCTTCCCGCGTTTTGGCTTTGTGCCTTTTGCTGCCGGATTGATTATTGCCCGGCGCTAATCCGGCCCAGGCCGTCAGATGGTCAGCGGTGGCAAATTGCGTCATGTCTATCCCCATTTCAGCCAGGACGATTTCGGCCGCTTTCTTATCGACACCCGGCGCACTGTCTAGCAGTTCGACGCTTTCAGCCCAGGTTAGTGATGATTCATCACCTGGTGGCATCTCATCCGGCTCCGATGGCTGGCTCATCGTTTCAATCTGTTGCCCAATCTTCTCGCTGACCCGTTCGATCTGTTCATCCAGAAAGTCGATATGGGCCAGATGTTCACCTATCATGAAGCGATGATGTGGCCGAACCACGCCGGTCAATGCCTTTTCTAACGCTTCCATCTTGTTGCGCATTCGCCCTTTAGCCAAATCGGCCATGGCGGCGGC
This sequence comes from Chloroflexota bacterium, assembly GCA_029559155.1. Classification (GTDB taxonomy): domain Bacteria; phylum Chloroflexota; class Anaerolineae; order Promineifilales; family Promineifilaceae; genus Leptovillus. Next base: position 784 of record JAKQCM010000215.1, on the reverse strand, counting down.
ATCCGTTTCACCCCCGACGATTGCCTCCAGCATTTGCCGCCCAGATACCCCCATGATGTCGCTGGCTACCGAGGCCAATTTGATGTTGGCGTGTTCCAACACCTTTTGCAGCCGGTTGACGATTCGCGCCCGTTCTTGCACCAAAGTCACCCGATGTCGCGTCAAATCCCGCAAGTCGCGCTGTGGTTTGGCCGGTATGTAGCTGGCTTTGAGCAAGCCATAGCTCAATAACTCTGCCAACCATTCAGCATCCTTCACATCCGTCTTGCGTCCGGGAACCTGCTTGACATGTTTGGCATTCACCAATATCACCTCAAACTCGCCTTCCAGTAGGTTGAAGACCGGTTTCCAGTATTCAGCCGTACTTTCAATCGCCACTGTCGTGACTTCCCAGCCGCTCAACCAATCCATCATCTGCAATAATTCCGGTGTGGTCGTGCCGAATGTCTTCACTTCGCTCTTGACCGCCCCATCTCTTTCGGTTTGTCGTGGACATACCACTGCTGTCCTCTTGTGGACATCTATGGCTGCACATCGTGGATACATTAATCGCATCGCTCATTCCTCCAACGCTTGGTTTCTACTGGTCAGATACCTGTTTATGGAAGATTCTCCTTCGCGTGCTCGTAGCAACAATGGGTGGTACCTCTAGGTATCCGGGACCGTCTCCTCTTCAGACTCTTGGTACCAGTTAACAATTCGTCCTCAGACCAGTAGGTTCTAAACAGTTTAGCACCAGGCGTTGATAGTGCGTTGCGGTGTATTTTCATTCATGGTGGTCGGC
>JAKQCM010000233.1 GCA_029559155.1 Chloroflexota bacterium | reverse complement strand
ACCAGTTTGAAGAGTTTGGCAATTACCTGTGGCACTACGAAGTGACCGGCCGGGCGATGATGGAAGTGTTGGGCGAGGTGATGGGCGAGAGCGATCGCTTCCGGGCGACCGTTTCCAACACCGGCTCCGGCGGCACCATCGCCTGCGGCGATTACATGAAAGAGCAGTTCCCCGGCAGCAAAATTGTGGCCAGCGAGGCGCTTCAATGCCCGACGCTGCTCAACAATGGCTTCGGCGCGCACCGCATTGAAGGCATCGGCGACAAGCATGTGCCCTGGATTCACAACGTCAAGAACACCGACATCGTCACGGCCATCGACGACAATGGGCCGATGGGCCTGATTCGTCTGTTCAATGAAGCGGTCGGCCAGGAATTCCTGGTGGACCTGGGCGTGGATGCGGACCTGGTGGCGCGTCTGCCGGAATTGGGTATTTCCAGCGTGGCCAACGTCCTGGCGGCGATCAAGACGGCCAAATACTACGAAATGGACGCCAATGACGTCATCATCACCGTAGCAACCGATTCGATGGAGATGTATGCCAGCCGTCTGGTGGAATTGACCGAGGAACACGGGGCGTTTACCGATTTGGCGGCGTCTGGCGTGTACCATCAATACCTGATGGGCGAATCGACCGACAACATGCAGGAATTAACCTACGTAGACCGCAAGCGAGTCCACAATCTGAAGTATTTCACCTGGGTGGAACAGCAGGGCAAGACTTACGAGGAAATTCAGGCGCAGTGGCATGATCCGAATTATTGGACGAGCATTCACGGCCATGTGGATGAGCTGGATGCCTTGATTGATGCGTTTAACGAACGGGTTGGTTTGCTGCCGGAGTTATTGGCGGCGGAAGCGGCGTAACGGCCGTTCCCCCCTTTTCATTTCCCATTTCTTCAGTTCCCACTGAACGATAAAAAAGACGTTCCTGCCGGCTTTGGTAGGAACGTCTTTTTATTTGGTGGGGGGAAGGGGAACGGGGAACGGCCGTTCCCCCAAAATTATTTGGAAATTGCCGGTAAGAAACCATCCCATAAATTTGGTTGGGCTAAACCGTGAGGTCCGGCCACCGTGGGTTGGGTTGCGTGGCAGACCGTGCAGCGTTGTAATACGCCGGAATGGCCTTGTAAAGCAATAAATTTGATGTTATCGCGCGGTTCAGCGCTAGGCGCGATGGCGTGCGGACTGTCGTGGCAGGCGGCGCAATACAGCCCGCCATGATCCTTCGACATACGATAAAGCGCCTGATCCTGATTGTGAAGGCCATCGTTGTGGCATGTGTCGCAGCGCGGCTCGTTTAGCCACGGCGCCGGATTTTTGGACACATCGTCCATGCTGCCATGACAATCCTGGCATTCCATGCCAGCCTGCCACATGGTATCGCGCAGGCATCTGGTATCCGGGCCAGGGTGGCAGTTGTAACAGCCTTCGATGGTACTGGGCACTTCGCCTTCGTGTTTTTTGTGCATGGCATTGGACAGGCTGGGGATGCCGGCGACGCCGGGCGCGCCCAGGGCGTTGGAAGAATGGCACTCGGCGCACAGCACTGGCCGGCGGTCCATGAGTGGTGTGGTGTGACCTGGCGGGTAATTTTCCTGGTTATCCTGGTCGTGTAACGTGAGGATATTGGTTTCTACCCGGCCGGTGCGGATGTTTTCCACGCCGCCGTCGAAGTGACAGTTGTCGCAGTGCATTTCGGTGGAAACCGGAGCGACGACGGTGGAACGGGCCAATTCCAAACCGGTAACAGCATCAGAAACGACGACCTGAGCCAGTTGATAAGGGTCTCTCGTTGTGGGGTTGCTGTCGGTAAATTCGGTTAGCGGGATGCCTTCGGCGACGAAGTGATCGGTGTGCAGATCCATCGCGCCAGACAACCCTTTGCCGGCTAGCCCTACGTTGGGCGGCAGATCGACGCCGAACAAAGCCTGATCGTATTCCCAGAAGTTGGATTTGCCGATTGAGTAGGTATTGTCGGGAAATTCGTAGGTGACGGTGATGCCGCTGGTGATGATTTGGGGTGGGTCGCCCACTTTAACCACCTGCGCCCAGAGGGTGTTGAAGGGGGGTAAGACGGCCAGATCGCGGAAATCCTGATTGTAGCAGTGCATGCCCAGGTCATTCCAACTGAGGACGATGTAGCCGTTTGTGGCTGGCTGGGTATTTGCTTGTGGATCTGGGGTTTCTGGGGGGGCTGCCTGGGTGGTGTGGGTTGGGGGGAGTGCGATGAGGATGAAAACGGCCGTTAATGCCCCCACCATTAAAATGCCCAAAATGAATTGCTGTAAACGTTGTTTATTCAAAATTGCCTCCTGTGCAAGCGTGTCATAATACGCCCTATCTTTAACAAGTCGGATTGGTGGGTAAAAAGTAACGGGTACGCAACAGCGATTTGGCTAATCGCGCTTAATTGAGTAAAGAGGAGGCTGGATAGGACTGCACAGGGACTATGCAGCGCCTCGCTAAAAAACTGGGGATTGGGGCTTGATTTATAGCTTCCAATCCCCAGTTTTTAGTTTATGAGAATGTGGCGTGATGGTTTTTACTATCGTTCAATTCCATACGGGCGGTTTTGCTTCATAGCTAATTGTGCCCAGTTGGGTGACATCGTCGGTCTGGATGGTGATGACATAGCCCTGACCAACGCCTTGTGAAACCACAATGAGGTATTGATCGCCTGTGGGAATGTTAGCCAGGGTAAACGTTCCGTCGGGCTGGGTAATGGCCAGGGCTTCTGGCGCGGCGGCCAGGCTGATTTCGGCCTGGGCAATGGGGTTGCCCTGGTCATCGACGACGACGCCTTGCACAATTCCGTCTGTGCCGGCGACCCGGTTGATCAGGTTGCCGGCGCGAAAAGCGTAGATGTTGATGCCGATGCTGATGATGAGGATGATAAAGATGGCGATGCGAACGGCTTGTCTGCGCCGGTCTTTTCTTTCGGGTGGACGGCCGTCTGGAGAATACTCGATTTTGGGACTGTTAACATAAGACATGGCAGCAGACTCCTTTTATGGTACCGAGACTTGGACATTATCGAAGCAGGTTTCACCGCCCCAGGTACGCAGGCCGACACGGCCGTTATCGAAAAATGGTACAGGGTTGGTCGCATTGTCAACGGCCGTGGCCACTACCTGGCCATCCACTTTAGCCGTATACGTATTCCCTTGCACCGAAATTTCGACATGCCGTTTCACGTTGTACCACTGATAACCGGGAGGCGCAGGCTGCCAGGGCGTAAATGGCGCCATCTCTTTGCCATTAATCCATTTGCGAAAAATAAACGCCCCAGGCGTGCCAAACCCCTTATCATACTGAAAAGTGTAACCATTCACATTGCTGTTATTGGCCCGAAAATAAACGCCATATCCGTTGCCGCTTTTTAAGGTGGCATCCATCGAAACCGTATAATTCGACCCGGCCGTATCGATGCCATAAGCACGATGTTCCGGCCCCGGACCAGCGCATAATTCTCCATTTTCAATGCGCCAGTTTGATCCCCTGTCAATTTCCCAACCATTTAAACCGTTCGAAAAGTCATCTCGAAAGATCACGCCATCACCTGGGCACGCCTGGGTGTGCAGCCCTATACCATTGACGACCTTGCAAAATACACCTTGCAGATCAACACCCAACACGCGCAAAATACCAATTACAAAAAGAACGGTTAAACCCAATAAGAGAGCGTATTCCACGGCAGATTGTCCCCGCTCGTGTTCTCTATTGTGAAGTCTTTTCATTCGTGTGCCCCCTGAAAATGATGTAGGTTATAAAAATAGGTGGATTACCTAGAAAGACCAAAGTGAAGATCGGCTGCGATCTTTAGACTTAGTAGACGGTTGTAGCCGCTCATGCACACGGAGCCAACTTTCGCTGGGTTGTTTTGGCTCTTGTGATTGATGCATGGGTTTGCTAATTCGGAAGGCGAAATCTTCGATCATGGCCGAAACCGGATCCGTCGGATTGCTAACGAATAAGGGTGTACCGCGATTGATGGCGGTTACAAATTGTTTGGGCGCAAAGGGAATAATGAGTGAAATGGGGTGTTTGAGAACGTCGACAATTTTCTTGCTCGAAAGGCCGCCATCTTCAAAGGTCCAATTCAGCACCAGTTTTACTTTTTCTTCGGTGTAGCCCAGTTTTCGATAGGTGTCCAGAGTGATCGAGGCGGCGCGAATGGAGGCGAGTTCTGGAGCTATGATCAATAATATTTCATCAGCATAGTCCAGCGCATTGAGCGTAACCTCGTCAAAGCGATGCGGCAGATCGATCACGATGTATTCAAAACTTGGGCGTAAATAAGAAACCGCCAGGGAGATGACTTCGTTGTCCAATTGTTCGGCGGTAGCCGGGTTTGAGGGACCAAGGATGAAGTCTAGCCCACTGTCGTGCTGGCCGACAATGGTTTTGACTACGTCCAGGTCGAGGTCTGCGCTCGTGTACCGAACGAGATCGGCCCAGGTTCTTTTGGGCGCCCGGTTGAGCATGAGAGAAACCTGTCCGGCAGTGAAGACCATATCGATGATCATGGTGGGCTTTTGCCATAGACTTCTGAGGGCAAGCGCGATATTGACGGCCAGGCTGGAACAGCCCGACCCACCGCGTAAACTATGAACGGCGATGATGCGGGCCGGATCATTTTGCTCTAATTGGCCGGATTTGGCCTTTTTAAGCGCGTCTGCGCGGCGAAGTAGAGCTGCCAGGCGTACGATTAATTCGGCCGTTTCAAATGGTTTGGGCAGGTAATCGTCGGCTCCGGCTTCAAAAGCCCCCAGTTTGTCTTCCAATTCGGATTGGCTGGTAAGAACTAGAATTGGGAGGTGTACGAAGTCGGGATCGCGTCGCAGGCGGCGGGTGAATTCGAACCCGTTCATGTTGGGCATCATTTTATCTGTGACGACGAGGTCTGGTCGTTGAGTCCGAGCTTGTTGTAAGCCTTCGCTGCCGTCGGCCGCGGTGATGACCTGGTAGCCTTCTTTCGTGAGGGCAACTTCGAGTATTTTTCGGATCATGCGGTCATCATCGACGATTAGAATTTTATATGGTTTTGTCGGTTGTTCAGTCATTGCTCGTCTAGCCTTTTAGTTGCTGATTTTTTAGGGCTTTCATGTGATTGGATTGCCGTTTGCCTTAATTTTTCAACCGATACGTTTACTTTTTTACTGTTCGAGTTTCTCTGGAAAGATTCTGTTGGTTTAAAGTCTTAAAGGTCTAATTTCTCAGTAGCAAACCCTTTGGGTGTGTACGCCTATTTTTTTAATTATATGAAGAATGAAAACGAATATCATCTGAGTGTGGGCTGAGTTTTGATGGTTTGGTTGGGTGAAGAGGTCAGGAGCCATTTTTTAACGGAATTTTTATGGAGAGGTTGGCATGAATTGAGCAATGAGTAAGGCTACCCTTCTTCAGATCATGCAATGCTTCATTGATTAGTATATCG
>JAKQCM010000211.1 GCA_029559155.1 Chloroflexota bacterium | reverse complement strand
GGATCAGGCCCAGGCCGTAGCCTTCACAGGCGGGGATGACTTCCAATTCGATCATGCGGGCGTTAAGGTTGTACAGGCTTTGCTCGGAGACCAGGCCCATGAAGTGGCGGGCTTTGGCGGCTTCGTTGGCCTGGGCGATGTGCCAGCCGGCGAAGTTGCTGCTGCCGACGTACAAGACTTTGCCTTCGCGGACGAGCTGTTCCATGGCCTGCCAGATTTCTTCCCAGGGGGTGTTGCGGTCGACGTGGTGCATCTGGTAGAGGTCGATGTAGTCGGTTTGCAGGCGGCGCAGGCTGGCTTCGCAGGCCTGTTTGATGTGGCGGGCCGAGAGTTTGGACTCGTTGGGCCAGTCGCCCATGACGCCATAGACTTTGGTGGCGATGACGACTTTTTCGCGACGGCCGTTGCCCTGCGCCCACCAGCGGCCCACAATTTGCTCCGTTACCCCTTCGCCTTTTTTCCAGCCGTAGACGTTGGCCGTGTCAAAGAAGTTGATGCCCAATTCCAACGCTTTGTCCATGATGGCGTAGCTGTCGGCTTCGCTGGTCTCGGGGCCAAAATTCATGGTGCCCAGGCAAAGCGGGCTGACTTTTAAGCCGGTGCGGCCGAGATAGGTGTAGTTCATGATGTTTGTCCTTTTTTTGCTTGAAAAGTAAAAGTGATTCGTGATGCGTGATTCGTGATACTTTCACGAATCACGCATCACGAATCACAGAATGATTGTATGCGGATTTGGTGTTTTAGCCACGGCCGTTCCGGGCGATAAACAGGCCGGTTTCCTTCTGGATGTGATAAGCGCCCTCGGCGGCGATGGTTGCGGCGATGTGCTGCTCCAGGGCGGCAATCTCCTCCGTCAGCTGATCCGCGCCCACTTCTTGGGTCAGGGACATCGAGTGCAGGTAGGCCATTAACGGTTCGACGGCCGTCACCGCCAGCCCATCCGCAAACAGCCGCAGGGAAACGTCGTTGAAATAAGGGGCCAGCAGGTCACGGCCGTTTTCCAGCCGGAACGTCAGCTGCGGCCACTTTTGTGGCACGGCGTCGCCGGCGACGCGAAAGGCCAGCTCTTTCAACTCGCGCATGTGGTTGTCGCCGTTGGTAGCCGCCAGGAAACGGCCGTGCGGCTTCAGCACCCGGCGAATTTCGGCCAGCGCGGTGTCCAAATGGGGCACATGGTAGAGCATATGGTTCGCTACCACCATGTCAAAGCTGTCGTCGGCAAACGGCAAGGCTTCGGTATTGGCTTCACGGACTTGGAAGGTTGTTCCGCTGTCGGCGAGCGCCGATTCGGCTTCGTTGAGCGCCGCTTCAGCCTCCGCAACCATGCCCGGCGACAAATCGGTGAGGGTGATCTGGCAGTTGGCCGGGATGCGGGCCAGATTTTCCCGCCACAGCCAGCCGGGACCACAGCCGCATTCGAGAACGGCCGTGTTCGGTTCCAATTCAAGCTGCGCAAACACCCAGGCCTGCCAATCCAACGAACTGGTGCTGTAATCACGATGCAGCGCCGCTCGCGCATCCAGATTGCGGGAATCGCGGTACTGCCGTTCACGCAAATACGTTTTGTCCTGAAAAATCGGTTCTAAAGTCATACACGCTCCTTCGAAAATAAAAGTGGGTTAAGCGGGTGCCAATTGAAATTTAACAGGCTCCAACTGGACAGCGTAACCCAGTTTTTCTAACTGTTTGGTCAAGATATTGACCTTCACATCTTTGCGGCGTTGGTCAAAATAATCG
>JAKQCM010000210.1 GCA_029559155.1 Chloroflexota bacterium | reverse complement strand
CGATTATTTTGACCAACGCCGCAAAGATGTGAAGGTCAATATCTTGACCAAACAGTTAGAAAAACTGGGTTACGCTGTCCAGTTGGAGCCTGTTAAATTTCAATTGGCACCCGCTTAACCCACTTTTATTTTCGAAGGAGTCAGGAAATGCAACCGATAAGTATTCTGTTAGTAGAAGATAATCCAGGCGATGTGCGCTTAACCGTCGAAGCGCTAAAAGAGGGAAAAATCCTCAACCAGATGGCCGTTGTGGCCGACGGCATCGAGGCCATGGACTTCCTGAGAAATTCCGACAACCAGACGAGACCAGACCTCATTATGCTAGACCTGAACCTGCCGCGCATGAGCGGGCGAGAAGTGCTGGCGGCCATCAAGGAAGATGAAGCATTAAGACGAATTCCGGTTGTTGTTCTAACAACATCCGATTCGGAACAAGATATTTTGGATTCGTACAACATGCACGCCAACTGCTACGTGACCAAACCGGTGGATTTAGAACAGTTTATCAAAGTTGTGCGCTCCATTGAAGAATTTTGGCTGACGGTCGTGAAGCTGCCTTCAAACAACGGCCGTTAACCCTGGATGCCTCAAAGGACACAAACACATGCTAAATCCCGCGAAAATAATTAAAAGCCTGCTCCTCATCATTTTCCTGATGGTGAATCTTGCCGCTTGCGCAGCAGAAAACAAGAACCAGGAAACCATCCCGGTAGCCATCAAACTCCGCTGGACCCACAACGCCCAGTTTGGCGGCCTTTATGCCGCCGACCAACAGGGGTATTTCGCCGCCGAAGGGATAGACGCAACCTTTCTTGAAGGAGGACCCGGTATTGATCCCATTGCCGCGGTTTTGGCCGGCGAGGCGCAATTTGGCGTCGCCGGCGCAGATGTGATCCTGCTGGCGCGTTCCCAGGGCAAGCCGGTGCGAGCCGTAACCACCATTTACCAGCGCAACCCGGTGGTGTTTTTCACCCTGGCCCAAACAGGCATCACGTCGCCGCAGCAATTTGCGGGCCAAACCATCCGCGCCACGCTCGATATGCTGCCGACGCTGCGCGCCATGATGACGTTTATCAATGTGACGCCAGACGCGTATCAGATTGTTGAACTGCCCTCCGACATTGCCCAGTTCGCTTCGGGAGAGGTGCCCATTTGGGGGGGATTTATAACCGGCATGGTTTTGGATCTGCAGCAAGCCGGTTACGATATCAATGTGATCTATCCGGATAATTATGGGGTGCATTTTTACGCCGATACGCTGTTTACCACAGATGCCTATATTGCTGAATCGCCAGATGTTGTAACGCGAGTGGTTAGGGCCACGCGTAACGGATTGACCTTTGCGGTCACACAACCGGAAGCCATTGGCCCAATGGTTGCTCTGTATAACAACCAGGCGGATCCAGCTGCGGAATCTTTGCGCATGATGGCCAGCATTCCGCTTATTCAATCCGGCACAATCCGGATTGGTTGGATGGAACAGACCAAATGGCAGGAAATGCAGGATATTTTGCTGGCGCAAGGCGTGCTGCCAAATGACGTAGATGTGTCTACGGTGTTTACGCTGGAGTTTCTGGAGAAGTCGATTGGAGAGGAGGAATGAACCTTTCTAGTAAATTGGCGGGGCTGTTTATCGCGATTTCCATCCTCACCGTGGCCGGCGTTGGGATGCTGGCATTTCAAAGCAGCCGCAATAGTCTTGAGGCGAAGGTTTATGAAGACCTGACCAAGACAACGCTGCTGAAACAAGCGGAGCTGAAACGCTGGCTGCATAATAATGAGCAGGATCTGGAAAAACTGGCGCAACGGCCGTTAGTCAGACAATACGCGGCTGAATTAGTCTCTCTCCAACCCAATGACCCAGCCTATCAGGACGCCTATGAACAACTCAACAGCGATCATTTGCCCCTCTTAATCGGATCAGGCGGGTATTTAATCATTTCCATTCTTCGCCCCAGCGATGGGATGATTTTAATTTCCACCGATAAATCGCTCGAAGGTTTTTTTCGCGAAAACGAAACGTATTTTATTGAAGGCCAAAATCAGACGTATACCCAAACGCCAGCCTATTCGCTGGTAGAAGGCGGCGTCGTCATACACACCAGTACGCCAATTATCAGCAAGAATGGCGACTTGATAGCGGTCCTGGTCGGCCACCAGGACCTGGGGGAGATGTCACGCATCATGACTCAGGGGCGCGATCTAACGGCAACCGAAGAAACCTATCTGGTGAACCAATTCGGCTTCCTGGTAACCGACAGCCGCTTTGGAGCCGCATCGCCGCTGCAAGCCACGATCAATTCGCCGGGCGTTAACGATTGTTTAACCGGAACAAGCACCACCACCTCATACAACGATTATCGCGATGTGCCGGTTTTCGGATCCTATCGTTGGATTTCTGATCTGGCCATGTGCATTGTGACCGAAATCGATCAACAAGAGGCGCTCGCCCCGGTTGTCAACTTGCGCCAACAAATGCTGGGGTTGGGCATTGTGGCCATTCTCGTTGCCAGCGGCGCTGGGATTTTCTTTTCCCGCTCTTTAGTCAAATCGCTGCGGCAGCTAACCGTTGGCATGGAAATCATGGCGGCGGGCAATCTGGATCACCGGGTCCAGGTGGATCGGCAAGACGAGTTGGGCGCATTGGCCGATGGGTTCAATCAGATGGCTGCCAGCCTGGAAACCATTCAGGCGGCCCTGACAGACAGCGAAAGAAAATATCGCGCCGTGGTGGAAGGCGCAGACGCAGCCATTTCGACGATTGCCGAGGACGGCACGTTTCTATTTATGAACACAAAAGCTGCCCAGCAGTTGGGCGGCAAGCCGGCTGATTTTGTGGGTCAAACGATGGCCGATCTGTTTCCACAGCCGATCGCCGAACGCCAATTAGAGAGCATCCGAACCGTAATCGCCGGAAACGCCAACCTGGTTATTGAAGCGCCCTCTGAGGTTGCCGGTCAAACACGTTGGTTCAACTCGCGCATCCAACCCGTTCGTGACGGCGAAGGCCAGACGACGGCGGCTTTGTTGATTGCCTACGACATTACACCACAAAAAGAAGCCGAGATGGCTTTGATCGAAGAACGCGGCTTTGTCGACGCGATTATGGACACAGCCCAGGCGTTGATTATTGGACTGGATACTGAGGGGCGTATCATGCGCTTTAATTGGGCGTGTGAAGCGCTGACGGGGTATTCTTTTGGCGAGGTGGCGGGACGGCCGTTTTGGGATTTCTTGCTCTTAAAAGAAGAAAAAGCTGAGGTCGTGAAGGTTTTCAACCAGATGCAGGCCGGGGATTTCCCCAACACCCATGAAAACTACTGGCTCACCAAAAGCGGCGAGCGCCGGGCGATTACCTGGGCCAACACCTGCCAACTCGATACCCAGGGGCAAGTCAAATATGTTATCGGCACAGGCATAGACATCACAGAACAAAAACAAATCCAGGCGGAACTCATACAGCTTAACCAGACTTTGGAACAGCGAGTAGCCGAACGAACGGAAGACGTGCGGCAAAGCGAAAAACGGTTCCGTCAGGCGATTACAGATTCTCCCTTCCCCATCATGATGCATGCGGAGGATGGCGAGGTGCTGCATATCAGCAATTCCTGGAGCGAAATCACCGGCTATGCGTTTGAAGAGATTGCCACAATCGAAGCCTGGACGCAAAAGGCTTACGGCCAGGAAAAAGCCACCACAAAAGCATACATCGACCAATTGTACGCAAGGCAAACAAAAGTTAGCGAAGGCGAATTTGTCATTACCACCAAATCGGGCAACCAGGTGGTCTGGGATTTCAGTTCATCACCACTGGGTCAACTGCCAGACGGCCGTCGCCTCGTTATCAGTATGGCCATGGACGTAACTGCCCGCAGGCAAGCATTAAGAGAACTCCGCGAAAGCGAAGAAAAATTCCGCGCCGCCTTCGATCTCGCCGCAATAGGCCGAGTGCTGGCGACGCCAGAAGGGCAATTCTTCCAGGTAAACCAGGCATTCTGCGAAATGACCGGTTATACCGAAGAAGAATTATGCCAAAAAACATGGTGGGATATCACCCACCCAGATTTTCTGGCATCCGGCCACCAATACATGCAACAACTCATCCAAAAGACAATTCCTTCTTACAACGAAGAACTCATAATCGCGCACAAGTCCGGGGAAGCCCTATGGATACGCTTAAATCGAATCTTGCTTTTTGACGCCGACAACCAGCCGCTCTATCTTGTGAGCGACATCGAAAACATTACCCAACGCAAAACCGCAGAGGCAGAAATAAACCGCATCCTCGCCGAACTCGAACGATCAAATATCGAATTACAACAATTTGCGTACGTAGCCTCGCACGATCTGCAAGAGCCTCTGCGAATGGTCACCAGCTATTTGCAACTTCTCCAACGCCGTTACAGCAATCAGCTAGACAGCGACGCCGACGAATTCATCGGCTACGCCGTCGATGGCGCCAACCGCATGAAACAACTCATCCAGGATTTACTCGCCTTCTCCCGCGTAGGCACACGAGGCAAACCATTCGAGCCGATCCAGGTAGATACTATCCTGAAAGAAGTGCTGACAAACCTGGAACCAAGCATCAGAGAAACGGCCGTCCAAATCAGCCACGATCCCCTACCAACAATCTTAGGCGACGCCAGCCAGTTGGTGCAGCTATTCCAAAACCTGCTCAGCAATGCCATCAAGTTCCGCGGCGAATCGGCGCCCCAAATTCATATCGGGGCCGAGAAACAGGATGGCGTATGGCAATTCTCCATACGCGACAACGGCATCGGCTTCGACCCCCAATTCTCCGAGCGCATTTTCATCATTTTCCAGCGCTTACACACCCGCGCCAACTATGGCGGCACAGGAATCGGATTGGCCATTTGCAAAAAAATTGTGGAACGGCACGGCGGCAAAATATGGGTCCACTCCGAACCTGGCGTGGGAACCACTTTCTACTTCACCATTCCCTCAATCATCGAACAAGAGAGTGAATAATAGCAATTCATGAGGATTGAAAACTAATCCGTGCAAACATGCCATACAAAAACTGTCGGGTTAAAATCCTTCAGGTCTCGCGGAACAAATCTCAACAAAATCCTAGAAGACTATCTCGTGAGGTATTATGACAACTCAACTTAGTGGAAACCCGGTAAAAATCCTTTTGGTTGAAGACAACCCTGGTGACATACGCCTGACACAAGAAGCCCTAAGAGAAGGCAAAGTCAACAATGAAATGTACATCGCCACAAACGGGCTAGAAGCCCTTGATTTTCTTGGCCAAAAAGGGCAATATGTTCATGCGCCACGTCCCGATGTCATTTTACTGGATCTGAACCTGCCGTTGATGAACGGCGTCGAAATACTGGCCAATATCAAGGCAGATTCTCACCTGAAACGCATTCCAGTCATCGTACTGACAACATCGGAAGATGAACGAGACATTTTGAAAAGTTATGACCTTCATGCCAATGCCTATGTCACCAAGCCCGTGGATCTGGAAC
>JAKQCM010000212.1 GCA_029559155.1 Chloroflexota bacterium | reverse complement strand
GCTTGTTGTAAGCCTTCGCTGCCGTCGGCCGCGGTGATGACCTGGTAGCCTTCTTTCGTGAGGGCAACTTCGAGTATTTTTCGGATCATGCGGTCATCATCGACGATTAGAATTTTATAGGGTTTTGTCGGTTGTTCGGTCATTGCTCGTCTAGCCTTTTAGTTGCTGATCTTTAGAGCTTTCATGTGATTGGGTTGCTGTTTGCCTTAATTTTTCAACCGATACGTTTATGTTTTTACAGTTCGATTTTCTCTGAAAAGATACGGTTGGTTTAAAGTCTTAAAGGTTTAACTTCTCAGGAGCAGACTCTTTGGGTGTGTAGACGCCTTTTTTAATTATATGAAGAATGAAAACGAATATCATCTGAGTGTGGGCTGAGTTTTGATGGTTTGGTTGGGTGAAGAGGTCAGGAGCCATTTTTTTAACGGAATTTTTATGGAGGGGTTGGTATGAATGAGCAATGGGAAAGGCTACCCTTCTTCAGATCATACAATGCTTCATTGATTAGTATATAGGAGGCATGTGACTGGAACACTCCCACAAGAGTACCAAAGCCTGGCAAGGAGCTGTTACTTGTGTACTGCCGGTACTGATGGGGTATAGGGAACGGCCGTTTCCCATGCTAGAATGCCGGTGAGTCCTTTAAAAGATTGCCGACACTTTTTAACGGCTCATCGGGCGAGCCAGGTAGTTCGCAGGTTCACCTTTTTCGGATGTGATTATGAAATCGACTTCGAGAGGTAAATTTATGGAAGCAAGTATGTGTTGGTACCCGCAAATAAGATACGGAGTCGGAAACATGGGGAGGCAAGAGGAGACGGCCGTTTCTCCTCCTCGTACAGCGCCCCTTAAACGATTTATCAGTCAAATACCTGCGCCAGACATGATACCCCCGGTGAGTCTCACCCTAACCAATTCGCGTACCCAAGACGAAAACTGGCCTATCGACATCGCTTTCGTTCGCGCCCATCTCGGCGCACTCATGGACGAATTGATGCCCGAACTCATCCAAACCTTTTTTGAAGATGGCATCATGCGTCTCGGTCAGTTGCAACTCTCCGTGTCCGGGCACGATGGACCACAAATCTGGAAAACAGCCCATTCTCTGAAAGGCAGTAGCGCCACCCTGGGCATGCTCTGTTTATCTAGCCTCTGCTTGCAACTGGAAACGGCCGCTAGAATAGAAGATTGGGAAAATATTTTGCCACTCGTTAACCAGGTTGTCTGCGAATTCACCCAGATTCAAAGTGCCCTAAGCGCCTCGTAGTCCCCAATAAAAAAAGAGGTTGAAGATCTCTCAATCTCCAACCTCCTTGTTATTCAGGCGGTTGAACAGTCGTGCAAAAAGCTGTCGCCAGAATAAGCGACAGTCTGCCAGCCTATGAGCCTGAAAAATTAATACACTGGCAAAGCCTGCTCAACCTCTTTGGCCCAACGGTTAATGCCGCCATCAAGATTCCATAATTTCTTAAACCCATGCTGCTGTAGTTCACGGATCACCGCCGCGCTCCTGACCCCAGTTCGGCACTGAACGATCATTTCTTGCGCAGTATCCAATTCCCCCATGCGCGCGATTACCTCTGCTTTGGGGATTAGCTTTGCGCCTAAATGGCTCAGGTTGGATATATCCCATTCATGGCGCTCGCGCACATCCAGAATGACCAGATTTTCACCCGCGTCCAGCCGCGATTTTAATTCCTGCGGAGACATTTGGCGCACGCTGCCATTGTCAGATTCCTCCGCCGCGTACAGGCTGTGATCATGCGCCGGCATGCCGCAAAACTGCTCGTAATCAATCAGTTCGGTCAGCGTCGGATGCTCGCTGCACACCGGGCAGTTGGGGTTTTTGCGCAGTTTGACTTCGGTGAATTCCATGTTCAGGGCGTCGTACAGCAGCAAACGGCCGATCATGCTTTCGCCAATGCCCAGGATGAGCTTGATGGCCTCTGTCGCCTGCATCGCGCCTACTGTGCCCGGCAAAATGCCCAAGACCCCGCCCTCGGCGCAGCTGGGCACCAGCCCGGGCGGCGGCGGCTCCGGGAAAAGGCAGCGGTAGCACGGCCCTTCTTTGGCGTAAAAGACCGACAACTGACCCTCAAAACGAAAGATGCTGCCGTAAACGTTCGGTTTGCCCAGCAGCACGCAGGCGTCGTTGGTCAGATAGCGGGTGGGAAAGTTGTCCGTCCCATCAATAATGACGTCATAGGGCGCAAAGATTTCCAGGGCGTTGGCCGAGGTTAGCGGCACCTGGTAGGTGTCCACCTGGACGTGGGGGTTGATGTCCAAAATGCGCGCCTTGGCGCTTTCCAGTTTGGGGCGGCCTACATCCTTGGTGCCGTGGATGATCTGGCGCTGTAAATTGGTGTAATCGACGACGTCGTAATCGACCAGGCCGATGCGGCCGATGCCGGCCGCCGCCAGATACATCGCCAGCGGCGATCCCAGCCCGCCCGCGCCGATGAGCAGCACGCTGGCGGCTTTTAACTTTTTCTGCCCCGTCATGCCGACTTCGGGCATGATGAGGTGGCGGCTGTAACGCTGCACTTCTTCGTGCGAGAGTTCGATTTCAGCCAGCGCCTCCGGGGCGATTTCTTTTGTAAGCATTGTCGTTTCTCCGTGGGAGGGGACATGCCCCACTCCCTGCTGCCTAAGCCCCAATCCCTATGGTATTCAGCTGCTGCTGCAATTTATGCGGCGGGGTCAGGCCATAGTTAATTTCGCGCACCTGGCCGGCCGAATCGAGCAGCATGGTGGTGGGTAGGGTCATGACGCCATATTCTTTGGCCCGGTCAGGTTCGTGGTCTACGTTGATGGTGTGCAGAGTGACACGGCCGTTTCCCGCTTCATCCCCCATCACCTGTGCCAAATAACGCGCCTGGGTTGGGCACGCGGCGCAGGTTTCGCTGCGAAAATAAAGCAGCGTTGGCCGCCCACCGCCGGAAGGCGGGGTGATTTGGCGGTTCAATCGGCGCACGTGGAGCTGCTTAACGGCCGTGTACGCCCCCGTGCCCACCAAGCCTAAAATTAAAATAATGAGTAAACGTTCCCAAATCATGGTCGTGGTCCGTTGCCCTCAGGCATGTGAATTAAACACCTTGCAGAACCGAGATTGGAGATTGGAGACTGGGTCAATCGCCAATCTCTAATCTCTAACCTCTAATCTCCTATAGACTACTTAATCCGCGTTTCTTAGCGAATCGGGCTGCGGGCAAAGCCCGGCACGCCCAGGCGGTTGAGTTGATAATACACAAAGCAGCCGGCGCAAAAGCCCACGAATAAATTGAGCGCCGCCAGAACAATCACCAGACCCACCAGCGCCCAGCCGACAACCGATTGTCCGGCGAGCAGGGCGATGACAGCCAAAGCCACCACCACGCCGCCAAACCCCTGAGCAAAGCGGTGCGGCTCCGGGTTGTCGGTGATGACCTGGGGTTTTACCAGACCGGCCGGTTTAAGTACATGTTGGTAGATGCGTTTGAAGAGGGAGAGGCCGGGCACGGCCGTTCCCAACAGCATCACCACGCCCACAAATGCTGCCAGCCATACACTGTCCAGCACAAAAGCCAGCAGCAGCAGGCCAATGATAAACGCCTGATTCACTTTCAGAGCGGATTCGTCCACTTTTCGGTCCATTTTTTCTCCAGTTAGCCGCGAATCACTGCCCACCGGCAATCGAGGGGATAATCATCAGCGTGTCGGTGGG
>JAKQCM010000183.1 GCA_029559155.1 Chloroflexota bacterium | reverse complement strand
CTCAACCTGCGCCAACGCGTCGGCGATTACCCGGCTGAAATCGCCGGCAGCCATCTCAGCGGCCAATGACTTACGTCCCGTCGGGTTGATGCGCTCACCAATCACTACAAAAGGCAGATCGGGGCCGATTGCCACCGTTTTTTGCATAGAACGAAGCAGCGTTTGCATACCAGGCTCCTGTCATAAGGTATCGAAACACAAAGCGCTATTGTACCGCCACTTGCAGGATGTGACAATTAGCTCACTCAGGCGTCCCGGTACGATTGCCCCCCTCCAGCAGAGACAGCCGAATGGCTTGTTCACCACAAAAAAGCACGGGCCTGTTGTAGACCCGTGCCGATTTGTCTTGGGGCCGGCGGCAAAGGCCGGCTATCTGGCTGTGGTTATACGCCGATCAATTCCTGAAGCGCGGCGGCGTCGGTGACATAGATGCGGCGGTATCCCAGCTCTACCATACCATCAGCTTTGAAGCCGCGCAGAATGGTGCTGACTGTTTCGCGATAGGTTCCCAGCATATCAGCCAGCGATTGGTGGCTGGTGCGAATAGCCCCCGGACGCTCGCCGCTGGACATATCGAGCAGCAATTTGGCCAAACGCTGCGGCAGCTTCTTGTAGGCAACCTCTTCCAGACGATCCTCCACCTGACGCAACCGTCGGCCAAAGGTTTGCAACATGCCCCAGCCAATAATCGGATAGCGCTCGGTCATGGTGCGGGCATAGGCTTCCGGCAGCACCCAGACGGTGGTCTCTTCCAGCGCCTCGGCAAAGGTCGTCGAGGCCAGGTCACGGGTGATCATCGCGCCGTCGCCAAACACTGCACCCGGCCCGATGCGCGACATCATCATGCGCCGACCTTCCTTGTTCCGGCAGATCAGCTGGGCGCGTCCGTTCATCAGGATGAACAACTTCGATCCTAATTCTTCCGGCGTGGCAATCACGTCGCCAGCCTTTGCCGTACGCGTGACCAAGGCCTGCTGAAAATCGGCATCGCCCTCAGTCATTGAGGCAATCAGTTGTGACAGCGGAGTTTTACGTTTTTGAACTGTACTCATGGTATCACCTGTTGATTACACTTATTTCTATGGCTATTATAGAGTAAAACCGGTTTTTTGTCAAGGATTTGTCTAAAATTCTAACCTTTCCTTAACATTCAAAGGAAACACGAACAAAATACCTAAACATAATCTGTACAAGCGCTATAAACCAGCCAAATCGTGCGGGGTCTTCAGGTTTTCGTGTGGTGCAGAACAAACCGTGCGGTTAGCGCATTCACCGCAGCAAGGGTATAATCAGCCCCATGCCAACCCTCCCTGCGATCCGCTTGCGGCTGCGCCGCGCCGCTGTCTATGGCAGTGCGTTGCTGCGCGCCTCCCTGAGCCGCAGTCAACGCCGCCTGCTGCGCGAGATTTTCCGCCTGGGCCGTGAGCTGCCGCAGCGCCTGGAAGCCCCTTTGCCTGAGGCCCTGGCTGCGCTGACCCCCGCCGTCATGCCGACGGAAATTGCACAGCCGGTTATTCGCCGCCTGGTAGACGCCGCTTGCGCGT
>JAKQCM010000180.1 GCA_029559155.1 Chloroflexota bacterium | reverse complement strand
GTGTTTGTTCCAGTTTTAATCCATAAACAACTGCCCGATATAAATTTTGCCGCCTGGTATCTAACGCTGCCACGGCATCATCTGTATTGGATATCGTTTGCTCCTGCCAGTAAGCCACGACAGCCCTCAGGCCGGCAGTAAATTGGGGGTTAATTGCGGTTTCGGAATTCATTTTTATCTTGGCAAGGTGCGTGAAGTGTGAAGCGTGAACATTTTTCACGCTTCACGCTTCAGCTTCTTTGTTCCTCAAAAGGCCATTTAATAATTTCTGTATTGAGAAAGGTTTCGGTGAGGCGGTGGATGCCATAGCTTTTTTCGTGCAGCGAGCCGCGCACTTCCAACAAGGAGCGGCTGCGCAGTTCCTGGATGGCAGGCCACAATTGGGTCTCGTCCAGACCGCTTATTATGCGGAGGTAGCCGGGGTCGCCGCCTGTTTCAGAGACCAGGGGCATGGTCAGCAGCAGCCGACGGCCGTTTTCGCTGAGTGTGTGCCATGTTTGCCAGTAGATGTGGCGATACATCTCCTCGATATGCCCGGCGCCGCCTTGCGCCAATCCTCCCAGAATGGTGTCCAGGGGAAGCACGTCCAGCAGACCCGCCACCAGTTTCAGCGCCAATGGATGGCCGCCGGTAATGTTCCAAATGGCCTGGTAATCGGCGGCAACGGCCGTGGTTAGAGACGCGATGCCCAGCTTTTGTGTATGATGGTTAAGCAAGGCCACGCTGTCGTCAAAGGCCAGTTCGGGGATGACGCAGGTGAAGACAATGGCCTGTGGCGCAGGGCGAGTGCGGCTGGTAAGCAGGAATTTGCTGGGATTGGCCAGGTCGTTGAGTTGAGCGACAAGAAAAGCGGTGTCGGTTTCGCTTTCCAGGTTGTCGATGATGATGAGAAACGGCCGTTCTTTTAATCGCCGCCGCACCTGGGCCAGCCGCTGATTTGGCGTGTTTTCGACGCCGCTCTGGCCCCAGAAATGTTGGGCCAACTCGATGATCAGGTTGTCGAAAGCCGCCTGCGGCGAACTGGATTGGCCGCTCATGGTGGCTGCGGCGCTGCGCAGCCAGACCACATCGTCAAAATGGAGTTCAGGGACCAGACGCCGAACGACGCTGTCGGCCAGAGCGGTTTTGCCGATGCCGCCGAGGCCGGTGACGGCAATCACCCAGGGGCTGCCGGGATCGCGCAGCCGGGCAGCCAGGTCGGTTTGGGTTTCGGCGACTCCGAAAAGTTCTGAATAAGTGGCGGGTGGCAGCAGGGCGGTTATTGTTTGAATTTTGCTGTCGCGTAAAACCAGTTCTTGATGGTAGATTACGTCGGCCAACTCGTCGATAGCTGCTCGCTGCATCCGGCTGACGGTGTGTTCGCTGACATTGAGCTGGTTGGCGACCATGAGCAGGGAGTGCTGGCTGAGAAAGCGGAGTTTGAGAACACGAACGGCCGTTTCGTTCTGCACCGTCATTTCTTCCAGGGCGTTGAGCAGCACCTGGTTGACAGCCAGCCGCGCCGCCGGACCCTTGGCTTGCGGCGCGGCTGCCATCTGCGCCTGCACCAGCAGCAGATATGACAGCGAATCGGCCGAATCGTCGCCGCTGGTATGCCAGGCCCTTAGGGCTTGTTGCACATCCTTATCCAGTTGCTCCCGGTTCAATTGCATTTTCATCCACAAGCCTCCCGTTATAGGCAACGTTGCGCAAGTTTTGCGCCCTTTGCGCGGAAAATCGCAAAGATATGATAACTCAGCGCAAAAAAACTACTGTATAGTGTAGAAGACTTCTGAAAAGATGGCTATTTACCATTTTTAGAAGCACCGGTCGAATCGTGCCAGTTCTTGGGGCATTATCATGAACGAACAACCATCTGCTTGCAAGATACAAAAAAGGCGCCGGAACGTCAAGCGTGTGACATGACGACCACCGATTTTAAGAATCGAGTGCTTATCCTGGTAGCCCCAGGGTTTGAAGAAACGGCCGTGATTCATTGTATGACACAGCTGCGCCAGGCTAGTTTGCCGGTGTCGTTGGTAGGTCTTGTGTCGGGACGGGTTACCGGCTGGCATGGGTTGTCTATTTGCCCTGACCTGCACCTGGATCAGGTTGACCCCTATGAAACGTTAAAACTCGTTGTGATTCCAGGCGGCCGGCAGTGCGCCACGATGCTGCTGACAGACCCGCGTGTGCATCGTTTGCTTAACACGCTTATTGACCAGGACGGCAGGGTGGGGGTGATGGATACGGCCGTTTCCATTGTCACCCAATCCGGATTGCTGCCTGCGTCGATGGGCGTTCACTATGTGTTGCAAAACGGAGAGAATATAGACGGGTTTGTGGCGGAACTCATTTCTTGCGCCCGGCGGACCCAAAAGAAAGAAGGTGCCGCCAAACGGATCCGCCGCGAGTCTTCAGTCTCCTAAAAGCGAAGACGTTGGTGGACCACCCCTGGCAGGCATTAATCATCCAGGGAAGCGTACCCTTCGCGCAGGGCGTAAAGGGCGGCCTGGGTGCGGCTGGCCAGATGGAGTTTGCTGAGAATGTTGCTCACGTGCGAGCGCACGGTTGCCTCGCCAATCACCAGTTTGTCGGCGATTTCCTGGTTGCCCAGGCCCTGGGCAACCAACTGCAGCACATCTACCTCACGGGGAGTTAGCGGGTCGGCGGTGGGCGGCTGGCTGACGGGGCGCGAGAGTTCCTGGATCAGTTTGCGGGCAATTTTGGGGTGCAAGGATGATTCGCCGCGATGCACCTGCCGAATGGCTTGCACCAGCGCGTCCGGACCGGAATCTTTGAGCAGGTAGCCCAACGCGCCTGCTTTTACCGCCGGGAAAACGCGGTCGTCGGTGGCAAAACTGGTGAGTACCAAAATGCGCGCTTCCGGCCATTGGTTCATGATCTGTTTGATGGCTTCGATGCCGTCCATGACGGGCATTTCCAAATCCATCAGGATGACATCTGGGCGCAGGCTGGTAACGGCCGTTACCGTTTGCTGTCCGTCTGCCGCTTCTCCCACTACTTCCAGCCCATCTATTGTTTCCAACAGCGCCTGAATGCCGGAGCGCACAATGGCGTGATCGTCGGCGATGAAGATGTGTATGGTGTCATTTTCAGGCATGGGGCGCCTCCACTTGAATGGTTGTGCCTTGTCCGGGCGTGCTGGTGATGGTGAGCTGCCAGCCCAGCCTGGCGGCGCGTTCCTGCATGCTGCGCAGACCGAGGCCGCCTTTGTTGGGGGAATCGCCGGGGCTGCGAGAGGGCGAAACGGCCGTGTTAAAACCCACCCCATTATCGACAATGCGCAGCGTCACTACAGACGGCTCCTGAACAATTACAACGTTGATTTTATCGGCCTGAGCGTGTTTCAGGGCATTGTTCAGCGCTTCTTGGGCAATCCAATACAGACCGGTTTCTGTTTCAGAAGTAAGTTGGAGGGTGGCCGGGGCGGTAACGGCCGTGGTCACTCCTGTTCTGGCTTCCACCGCTTCCAGACGCGCCTTGATCGCCGCCACCAGTCCATCATCATCCAGGGCCGCCGGGCGCAGTTCGTAGATGAGCAGACGCATTTCGCGTAGGGCTTGCTGCGCGTTATCTTTCAGTTGGCGCAGATGTTGGGCGGCGCGGTCCGTATTGCCGCGCGCCAACTGGCGGGTGGCCGCTTCGGCGTAGAGCGTCTGGCTGTAGAGCGCCTGCGTCACCGAATCGTGCAGGTCGCGGGCCAGACGCTGCCGTTCTTCGGTAACAGCGGCTTTGGCTACCATCTGCGCAATGCGGTCGGTCTGTTCGTCGACGACTTGTTCGTGGACTTCTAGCAAGTGCGTCAAACTGGCGGCCTGGGAGCGATAGCGGGCAGCTTCCTGGGTGGGGGTGGCGGGCGGGGGAGTATCGGTGGCGAAAACGGCCGTGTTATCAAAAGGTAAAATTGCCATCTTTACATTTAACGCCAGCGGCCGAAAATAATCTGTCATGTCGCGTACCAGTTTCACTTTGGCGAAAATGATCACCGTGAACAGGTTGCCGCTGGGCAGCAGACCGTAAAATCCCAGAACTGATTGAATGCCATACGCCACCACAAAATCCGCCTGGTCAGGAATGTAATGATTGCCCACGGCATCGGGCACATGGAAGATGTTGTAGGTTCGCTGCTCCAAATCAATGATCAGGTCTGGGTCAGGGTCTACGCTTTGCTCCAGGGCAATGCCAAACATTTCCGATACCTGGGCAAACATGGGGTTGACATCCACGATTTCTTTGCTGAGAGGGTGAACTTTGTAATAACGGGAATGATGGCGGTTGCGCCATTGGGGATTGTCGCCCATGGTGGCCAGCAGGGTCTGGCATTTCAGGGTTGGGTCGGTTGGCGGTTGGCTGAGGAAGTTGTTGACATGCGCCTGCAAATTATCGTCTAGCTCGCCGTAGGGTCGGGTAATGAAGAAGCGGACCAACGCTGTGGCGCGTTCTCCCTGAGCGTCAACCAGGTGATCATAGAGGTAACGCACCATGCGGTTGGCAACTTCTTCCATGCTGGCGGCGTTTTCATCGAGACGGCGCAGCGCTGCGCCACAGGTAGCCATATCCTTCAGGCTAAAGGCTGTTAAATCATACATGCCGCGATGATAAGGGGGTTTTGCTTATCTGCCAACCGAAAAATCGTAAAAGAGACGGATTGTTCAGTTTATTGTCGCCACGTTTCAGCAAAGCGCGGTTTTATGAGGGCATAAATTGGGCCAATGCTTCAGCAATGGCGGCAATGCGCACCGGCTTGCTGATGTAATGGTTCATGCCTGTGGCCAGGTAGCGTTCCCGATCGCCTTTTACGGCGTTGGCGGTCATGGCAATGATATACGGCCGTTTCCCTTCTGGCAGCCGCGCGCATATCTGGCGGGTAGTTTCCAGGCCATCCATTTCCGGCATTTGGATGTCCATCAAAATCACATCGTAGGGTTGCCTTTCTAGCGCCGCCAACACTTCCAGCCCGTTGGCGGCAACATCGGCCTGGAACCCCAGGTGTTCTAATATGGAAAGCGCCACCTGCTGATTAATCGGATTGTCCTCCGCCAACAGAATGCGGGCAGATGACGTGGATGACGGTTCCTGTTGTTTGCCTGGGGCGGCCAAGGCTTCCGCGCCGGAAACGGCCGTGTCAGGTAGCATCATATCCCATAATGCCGTTTGCTGCGCCAACTCGGGCAATTCCGGCAGCGATACTGGCACATATTCGGCCGGCGTTACCGCGTCGATTGTGAAGTGGAAGGTGCTTCCCTCGCCTAGATGGCTCTCTACCCACATCTGACCGCCCATTTTTTTGCACAAATGCTGGCTGATGGCCAGACCAAGCCCTGTGCCGCCATATTTGCGTGTTGTCGAAGCGTCTACCTGGCTGAAGGATTGGAAAATGCGCTCAACGGCTTCCTGGGGGATGCCGATGCCGGTGTCTTTCACTGCGAAGTGGATTTGTGGACGGCCGTCCTGGTGTTGATGGTTCATTACCGATATCGTTATTTCACCGGCTTCCGTAAACTTTACGGCATTGCTTAATAAGTTCACCAGAATTTGGCGCAAACGCCCCACATCGCCCAAAATGACTATCGGCGCCTCATAAGCCACCACATAGGCTATTTCGACATTTTTGCGCGCCACTCTGGGGGAAACAATATCAATAGCCTCTTCCAGCACCTGGCGCACATTCACCGGCTGCATTTCCAGGTCTAATTTGTCTTCAGAAATTTTGGAGAAATCGAGCACATTGTTGATGATGGATAGAAGGGCATCGCTGCTGGTGCGGATGATTTCTACAAATTCCAACTGCTCTTCGTCTAACGGGGTTTCTGCCAGCAGTTCTGTCATGCCGATGACGCCGTTGAGCGGCGTGCGGATTTCGTGGCTCATGTTGGCCACAAATTGGGATTTCAGGTTGGAGAGTTCCAGAGCGTGGTCGCGGGCATGGAGTATTTCTTGTTCCATCAACTTGCGCTCGGTGAGATCGGTTATCACGGTGACGCTGCCGGCGGAACGGCCGTTGACCCATCGCGGAACGCCCGTCAACAGCGCATACAAGGCGCCGCCATCTTTTTGCACAAGACGTGTTTCATAGGTGGTGGTTTCGCCGGTTTTTCGCTGGTTGCGGGCCGCTAAAAGCGCGTCTAAATCATCCGGGTGGGTAAACGTGGTAGGGTCCTGGCCCAACAATTCCGCCTCGGTGTAACCCAACATGCGCGCATAGGCCGGGTTGACGTATTCAAACAGGCCATCTGCCCCGACGACGGTTAGCCCCTGGCCTAAATTGGCCATGATCTGCTGGCCAAAGTCGCGCTGGGCCTGCAGTTCGTTTTCCATTTTCTTGCGTTTGCTGATGTCGCGGGCGATGGCCTGAAAGCCCACAATCACATCCCCCTGGTAAGCCAGCCACACATTTTGGCCCAGCCACACCGGTTCGGACACGGCCGTTGCCAGCCGAAATTCCTGGTAGGTGCTAAATGTCTTCGTGTGGTACTGCTGCGCGTAAAAATCGGCTACCTGCGAGCGATCATCCGGGTGAACCAGGTTCAAATAATGATGCCCCAGCACTTCCTCCGGGCGAGTCAGGCCCAATCGGTACACAACCATCGGATTGGCATATGTAAAACGGCCGTCCAGATCAATTTCGTAAATGATGTCGCTGGCGGAATCGAGAAAGCGGCGGAAGCGGGTCTCGTCGGTGTGGGTAACGGCCGTGGCCTCAGATTGCGCTTGTGTTTTTTGTATCAGGTGAAGTCTTTTTTCCGCTTCACGGCGCGCTGCTTGTTCCTTTTTTAGTTGCTGCTTGAGAATCTTTAGATCGTCCATAGATTGATGAATTGGTAGAAACGCAGCAAGGTCTAAAGTTGATTGTTAGAGGTGGTCAGGTCCACCCTTAGGTTAACTTGACAAGGTAGGTCGAAGCTTCAAGATCGGACCAATCTGAAAACGCCTAAGTTTATGACCGGCAAACCCTTAACAAGCCAACATCTCTCTGATTACTTCCCTGAGTTGGTGAGAGCTGACCGGTTTGTCTAAAAAAATGGAAACGCCCAGATTTAGAGCCGCCTGGCGATCCCGCTCCTGGCCGCTGCCGGTCAGAAAAGCGATGGGCAGCTTGTCGAATGCCGCGTCGGCTCGAATGTGTTCCACCAATTCCAGCCCGTCCATCCCTGGCATGGAGATGTCGATAATTGCCACGTCAACCGGATATTGGCCCAACAAATCTAACGCTTTTCGCCCGTTTTCGGCCGTCAATACGTCATGGTCCATCTTACGAATGATCAGGCCCAACGTGCGATGAATAATCAATGAATCGTCTACGATCAAAATGGTTGCCACACGATGCCTCGCTTTTCGTTCTCTATTGCAGAATCTAATACCGCTTCAACAAATGCCAGCAGTTGTGGTTTGGCTGCGGCTGATACGAGACTGATTCGAGCAGTTGGGTCATCAAATACAAGCCACGCCCGCGCTCCTGAAAAATGTCTGGTTCTGGCACGTCGCCTAACACATAGACAGGGCCGTCACAGGTCTGGTGGGTGTGCCAGCTTTCCATGGGCGGCCATTCCTGGGCTTGGGGGTCATAGGCACGGCCGTTATCTTCCAGCGCCACTTCAATTGTCCGGTTCGCCGCATTGGCCTGCACGGTAATAAAAATGAACCGCGCCGTTTCGGCCTCATACGCATGGTCGATGATGTTCATGCAGGCTTCATGGGCGGCCAGATAAATCTCCTCGGCCAGCGGTTCCCAGTTGGTCAGATACCCCAATTCGGCCAATTCCTGGGCAACGGCCGTTAACGACGCATGTAACACCAGCGAAAACCGAGAATCGCCCGGTAAAATCAGGCGAATGGTTGAATCAGACATTAGGAAACCTCCCGTATTTTTTCCGCTTTGCCTACTTCTGATTTGGCATGGTCGGCCGCGGCCTGCAGCGCCGCCTCAACCGAATCGAAGATCGGGAACACCCGATCCAATCGAGCCAATTCCAGTGTGCGCCTCACGGCCGTTGATGGCGCGCAAATTGCCACCCGGCCACCGGCAGCCTGCCCCCGTTTGAAGGCCGCCAGCAGCGCGCCAATGCCCGCGCTGTCGATAAATTTCAACTGCTGCAAGTCCACCAGCAAGTCGGATATGTGACTGGTCAGCAGCCGCTGCATTTCCTTGTTCAACAGGTCGGCATTGTCGCGCACCAATTGGCCCTGGCAGGTTAACACGGCCGTATTCGCCGAGCGCAGCCGCCGCACCTGAATGTCCAGCCCGGCCGCCGTGTGCCGATGCTGGTTATCGTAGGGTAAAAATACCGGCAGTTCGCGCCGCCGCAGCAAATGGCGCATCACCTGAAAGACAACCACCGGGCTGTTCACCCGCCCGCCGGCGCGCACCGACCCATTTTCCACCGCTTGCCTGAAGTCGGCGGCCGTTTCGCGGGGAAACCAGGTGAACGTTTTGCCAATCATGGTCAGGTAATGGGCGTCGCTGCTGCCCAGGGCGGGGTGATTGGCGTGACGACGGTTGTAGACGGCCGTTATCCAATTAGCATACAGCTCCGTCGGCACAGAGCTGCGCGCCTCCACGCCATCCAGAGGCAGCGCGCCAATCTGGCGGCCAATCCCATGGAAATCGGTAAACGGCAGCAAATGGGTAAACGGATGCGCGGCAATCGCCAGACCGCCTTGCTCGTGGATCGCCGTCACCGTGTCGGCCGCGCTCAACCCTTCCGGAATGTCCTCTTCGATGAACAAAGCCAAAATATGCCCATGCGCCGAACTCACCTCCACGCCTTTGATCACTTCCAGGTTGGCGAAGGTATCCCGGTGTTTTTGCCAGTAGGCATAGGCCACCCGCGCGCCGTCGATGGTGTTGTGGTCGGTTATGGCAATCACGCGCAAATCGGTGTGCGTAACCACGTAATTCACCACCGCTTCCGGCTCGTGGAGGCCGTCGCTAAAATTTGTGTGAATGTGGATGTCTGCTTTACTGTAACCGTTCATGGCTGCTCCGGCCGATCTGGCCCAAACTTACAAACCATTTCCTGTGAACCGTATTTCTGGCCCACCAGGGTATCAGGTGGCAACGGCCGTATGCCGGGCAAATGAGGCCACCGCCTGGTTCTGCTCACCAAAAATCGCAAACGCCCGATCCAAATGGGTCATTTCAAAAATAATCAACACCGGCTGAGGCAGCGCGCATAGGCGCAGGTCGCCGCCATTCTGGCGGCAGCGCTTCATGCCCGTCACCAACAATGAAAGCGCGCGCGTGTCGATGAAGGTAACGCCGTTCAGGTTGATCAAAATGTGCATGCGGTTTTGCGCTTCCTGTTCAGTCAGCCAGGCCTGCACCTTTGGAACCTGGTGGGCGTCAAACCGCCCGGTTAAAGCCAAAATCTCGACGCCGTCAACAGACTGTGTGTTTAGCTGGTTATTTGTCATAATTTCCTTCCATATTTTGTGACGCCAAATCCTTTTGGATTCCATCACGGTTTCAGCGGCGATGGCTAATTCGCCAGATAATCGCTGCGGTTTTTATACCGGCAGCATGTCGGCTTCTTGTTCTAACGTCTGCGGCATTTGCCGGCTGATGCGCCGTTCTTTCCAGGCCAGCAGGCCGTCCCAGAGCAGCAGCACAAGGAGCATGGCGCTCATCAAAGCTACCTGCACCATCACCACCTGGACCAGGTTGGCGTGGAACTGCCAGAGCAGCAGCACCTGGGCCGCCCCGCCAGCAACGGCGATGACTGAGCCGGTTCCATTGCCGATAGAGAGGCGGTAGGTGATGACCACATTGGCCAGGGCGTAAACGGCCGTTGCCAGCGCATACCGCCACAACAACGGCGCCACCGACATATAGGCCTGACCAAACAACACATTCACAATCAACTCCGGTATCACCAACGTCGCTCCAAAAATCGCTCCCGATACCACCAACACCAAACCCAGCGACAGGTACAATAAATGCCGGTGTGGTTCTCCTTTCTTGTGTTTTTGGGCCACAATCGGGAACAAAACCGTCACCACCGACCAGGTAGCAAAAAAGACGATGCGTCCGATCAGCGCCAGCGCCGCATAGAAGCCGGCTTCTTCGGCCGCAAAAAAGCGTTTGACAATCAAAATATCGCTGTTGTTAATTAAGATTTGGCTGACGTGGGCAATAATCACCGGCACGGCGAACAAAGCCACCGCTTTGCGCGCTTCCGGGCTGATGACCGGCGCGGTGGGCAAGCCGTCTCCGGCGGCTCGCGCCACCAACCACGTTGCCACAAACGACAGCGTTAGCGCGCCCACAGCCCCATTCACCGCCCAGCCAATGGCTACAAACGCCACACCGACCGTCAGCCGTACCCACATTTCGGCCTGATAACTTAGCGCCAGACGGCCGAATCGCGTTTGCCCTTGCAGCACGCCCCGGTCTACGCCCTGAACAAAATAGAGGGGCAGCCCGACGCTTAAAATGACGAACGGCCAGGCGGAGGCCGTGTGAAAAAATTGCTGCCAATATGGCGCGCCCACTCCTAAACCCAGCAGCAGCAGCCCGCCAAGCCCCCACGCCAACCGACCCATCCAGCGACGTATGCCGGCCAGTTCGTCGGCGGCGTTGTCGGCGGTGTGGATGGCCGCAAACCGGGCGGCCGTGAGTTGGAAGGTGGCCGTGATGAAGGTTATCATCAACATCAGGGTGACGATGAGGCTGAGGTCGGAAAAGGCTTCCGGCCCAAGCCAGCGCCCCAAGATGAAGTTGAACAGATAGTTGCCGGCATTGACCACGGTCATGCTGGCGAACAGGAGCGCGCCACCGGACAGAATGCTGCCGGAACGGCCGTTGCCCGCCTCATCTCCCCTCTTGCCCTGAAAGCGTGATGTGAGCCGTAATTTGTTCATCATTAAAATGCGTTCACCGCTTCGCCCGCCGTAGCAAACATGGCAAAAACCTGATCGAAGCGTGTAAGCCGCAAAATGCGCATGGCTGTTTCGTTAGACGGCCGTACCAACCGCACATCTCCGCCCACCTGCCGCGACCGCTTCAACAAATTCACCATTACCGCCACCCCGGCGCTGTCCATAAACGACACATCTGTCAAATCGACGACAAAATTCATCGCGCCATTGGCCAGCAGGCCATCGATCTCGGCTCGCGCGTTGGGCGCATTAAACGCGTCCAGGCGGTCAGAAAACGTGAGCACCACAATCCGTTTTGTTTGTTCAATTACTTGCAAATTTCCCATGGTTATCCATTCCTTTAATTACCAAAATGGTTTGATCATCTTCTTGCGGGTGGCCCTGACTAAATTCAGTAATAGTCTCAAAGACCGCCTGCACAATTTCCGCCGCCGGTCTGTCGGCGAGGCTGTCGATAAGCGCGATTAAGCGTTCATAACCGAACATCTCGCCTGCTTCGTTGCGGGCTTCGTTAAAGCCATCGGTAGCCGCCACCAGCACATCTCCACAGCCAAAAGCCAGTTCTTCGGCCGTGGCCAGGTTGACCGGCAGCACGCACAGCGGCGCGCCGGTTACTTCCATTAAATAAGCCGAGCCGCCTGCCGGTCGATGAACGACGGGGGTGTGCCCGGCATTGACATACATCATCCGGCGTTCGCGTGGCTGCCAGGTGGCGATAAACAGGGTGGCAAACATGCCCACGTCCGTAAAATCGTCGTACAAGACTTCGTTGGTGCGGTCGATAAATGTTTGCAACGAATTGTTGGGCAGCAGGTGTAAAGCATTACGCATTGTTGTGCGCGTCATGGCCATCAGCAGGGCCGCCGACATGCCTTTACCGGAAACATCGCCCAAGGCAATAAACAGGTTGTCGTCGGGCTGTTTCAGGCAGTCGTAAAAATCACCGCCGACGCTGAGCGCTGGCCGGCAGGCGGCGGCCATTTCCAGGCAGGGGAGTTGGGGCAGTTTTTGGGGCATCAGGTTCATTTGCACGGTGCGCGCCAGGTCCATTTCGGTTTGTGAGCGGGTTTGCGCGATCTGCGCTTCGTGCAGGAGTGTGTTTTCAATTTGTGATTCGGCGTATTGAGCCACTGTTTCCAGCAGTTTGATGGCCGGAGAGCCAAACGCCCCATGTTTTTTGTTGATAATTCCAATGGCTGCCAGGGTGCGGTTTTGTATGTGCAGGGGCAGAATAAGGATGCTGTTGATGCCATGTGGCAGGAGGAGGGTGGTGGTGGGACGGCCGTTGCTCAGCAACTGCCGGTTATGGGTCAGCACCCGGTCGATTAAAGGAGCCAGTGCGTCCTCGTCTACCGGTTTGGGCGCCTGGGCGATCAATCGCTCTTCCTGGGACTTTTCAAACCAGATAAACGCGGTGTCCACGGCGAATAATTCGCTGGTAGCCTGCGCCAGCGCCGGCAGCAGGCCGATCAGGTTCGTCTGATCATGGGTGGAATGGACGATGTTATAGAGCGCGAGGAGTTGGTCCTGGGTATCTACCAATTCGGCCGTCACCGACTCTATCTCCTGTTCGGTCAGGCCAAGCCGGGCCAGAAAGGCGGCCTGGGCTTCTAATTTGGCTTGAACGGCCGTGCCCGACAGGCCACAGACAAATAATTCTCCCTCGGCCAACCCCTGAAACATTATCGGAGCGCATAGTGGCGTGTGTAGATTCAGGCTTTTGGGCGGCCAATCGGCCAAAATTCGCCCCCTGGATCGTATGCCAAATTTGCTTGCCCCGGAGAGCAGCCAGGCGTGCGCCATCGCTTCAATTTCTGGCCGGTAAATGTCGAGAATTGCGTTTAACATCAAGACTTCCCCAATTGGCTGATGCTGAATGATGTTGGAGTTTCTAGATTGGTCCAATCTTCAAGATTGGACCAATCTTCGCACGTCTAGACCCCAAGGGTTGGATACCCAAATCATCCAAATTCTTAGGAGTAAACCCTCAGGGTCTGCATCGCTACAAAAAATATGGGAACCCAAAGTTTGGCAACGGCGTCTATCGGCGCAAAATCTGCTGGACGTGCAGTAAATACCAATCAACCACTTCGTTGATGGGCAGCCCGCGCGAGGCCATGAAGTTTTGTGTGCCCAGCGCTCTTCGTCGATCCGGGTCGCCGATGACGCGGGCCACTGCGTCGGCCAGGCTCTGCGCGTCATCCGGTTCAAAAAACTCTCCTGCGTACCCTTCTTCGGCGATCACTTCCGCAAAATCGCCGATATGGGGCAAAACGGCCGCTTTGCCATAATCACCCGCCTGATGCAGCACACCGGAACTGCCCGTGGTGCTGGTGTAGGGGAAAACCACCACCGCCGCGTCGCCAAAAATGCGCGGCACATCCTCTTCGGCAATGTAGCCGGTGTAATGGATGCCGGGCACATCGGCGTATTGCGTTTGCATCTTTTCCAGGTAGCCGGGAGCGTTCGGGCTGTCGCTGCCGGCGATGATTAGTTGTGTGGCGGCACGGCCGTTGCTGTTCAGCAGCTTAAACGCCTCAATCAAGGTGTCGACTTTTTTATACGTGCCAAACTTGCCAAAGGTCATAATTTGCATGGGGCCTTCCGGTAGATCAAAGGAGGGCTGTGTCACGTCGTCGTCGAAGGAGCCATGCGGGGCTAGCAGGATGTTTTTGGCCTTGTATTTGGTTTGCAAGATTTCCACGTACTTGGGGATGGTCAGGGCGACCAGGTTCGCCGTCAGCACCAGGCGCGTGGTTATGGTTCCGGCGGTGCGAATGATCAGTTCCATCAGGCGGTTGGTGGCAAAACCGGCGCTCCGCAGATCGACCGTTTCCATGATGTTATGCAGCAAGACAATGGAGGGGAAGCCGTACAATCGCAGCAGCGCGGGGGCCAACAGGCCCAATGTGGCGGCTACTTTGCCATCGCCAAAGGAGGCGAATTGGATGTTGAACATGACAACGTCGGGTTTGAGGGCGCGCACGGCCGTTAAAATTCGCAGGGCATTCTTTGGATCATTGAAGCGCCAGCAGGGAACCACGCTTAACGGCGCGCTGCCCTCTAGCGGCGCGCAAACCTCATCGTAAGTCTGCCCGGATGGCAGTTCGTCTACCAGCAAAATCACCTCGGCCACTTCCGGTTTCAGCCGCAGGTAACGCACAAAATGGTAAGCATATTCGTTCAGAGACCCCGCGCCGGGCGGATGGGTTGTTACCAGGGCAAAACGTAATTTTTGGTCAGGCATATCGTCCTCGCAAATCGTTGATCTTGATTTTCATCAGGTCACGCAGGAAGCGTTGGGCTTCTTTGGCGGTGTCGACCTTGGAGCCGGGCGCGTCGATCCAGGTCACCGGCACTTCGGCGATGCGGTAGCCAAATTTCTCTGCCAGGTACAATATCTCCAGGTCGAACGAGAAGCCCATCAGGGTTTGCGTGCGATGGAGCCGCTGAGCGGTCTCCTGCGTGTACAATTTGAAGCCGCATTGGGTGTCGCGCACGCCAATGCGAAAGATGTGGTTCACAATCCAACGCAGCCCGCCGCTTAAGACGCGCCGTTTTAATGATTTATTGGCCTCTTCTGCCCCGTCGGCGGCGCGGGAACCAACGGCAACGTCGTAGCCTTCTTCGCGCAGCTTGTGCAGCAGATTGGCCAGTTCTTCAATGGGCGTGGAATTATCGGCGTCGGTGAAGAGGATGTACTGGCCTTTGGCGGCCAACATGCCGCGCTGCACGGCGCTGCCCTTGCCCCCGTTTTGCGGCGCTCTGAGCAGGCGCAAATTCACCAGACCCAGCCCCTCTACCAAAGTGACGGTTTCGTCTTTAGAACCGTCGTCGGCGATGATCAGCTCCCAGGTCAACCCCATATCTGAGACGTGAGAAGCAATGGCGCCGATGGTGGGTATGATGCGTTCTTGCTCGTTGTAGGTGGGGATAACGATAGAAAGCAGCGGGTCGGTTTCCAGAGGCGTCGTTTTCCAAATTTTGTAATTCTGATAGGACATTGTTTCCTCCAGTGGGGGTCTGGCACTGCTTGACCGGATCATGAATTTTTTGGAAATTCTTTTCGCTCGGCCCGAAAGCGCCGAGTTGGAAGTTGTTTTCTGCTTTGTTGACTAGCATAGGGGGAACGGCCGTTCCCCCAATATGACCGAAGTCATAGGGAAGGTCCAAAACGGCGTTTTACCCCCCTCCGCAGTACTATTTCGAGTCTTTCGCCGGAATTATTCACTGGGCATTCACGCCGGGGTGGTTTGCCGAAATGGATGGACATTCAGCTAAAATAGGGGGCATGGCAAATAACTTTTGGCAGGAACGATTTCGCATGATCGCCAGGCCACAGGGCGCGTTGGCGGACGCCGATGCGTTTGTGTTGTTGGGGTTTGGCCTGGGTTTGGGGGCCGACGGCCGTATCACCCCTGGCCTGAGCAATCTGGCGCTGGCGCAGTGGGTGGTGGCCCACAATCCGCTGCGCCTGCCGACCATTACCCAGGAAGGCACTTACCAGGCGCTGAAAGAATTGGAAACGGCCGTACCCTCGCTGGCTGTAGACACCTGGGTTATTAATTTGCCCCACGACCCCCGTGTTCATGTAGATACGCATGGCGCGGCGCTGCAAGTGTGGCTCATATTCAACAATACCGGTATCCGCCGGCCTGTGTTGGTGACGCATCCTTACCAGTCGGAGCGGGCGCGGCGCATCTTTGCCAAACTGCCGTTGGATGAACTGATTTTGCCGCCGATAGAGGCAACGGCCGTGCCCTTCGATCCCGCCTCCGACCAACGCTGGACGCGCAGCCTGTTCTGGTATGTTATCTTTGAATTTTTGATGGCGCGGCCCATCGGCCGTCTGTTTGGCTGGTTGTGACTGTGGGGTTTGGCAGGGGAGATCACAGGAGCGCAAGCGCAACACCATCAATGAAAATCCACAGATTTCGCCGATGGCGCAGATTTTTTCTCTGCACCTCCGTGTCTCTGCGTTAAATTGTTTTCAGAGGAGACGACATGAGCGCAGGCTCAACACCATGAATGAAAGGGACACGGATGAACACGGATTTTCACAGATTGTATCCGTGTTCATCCGCGCCAATCCGTGTCCCATTTTCGAAGGAGGGTGGGTTGGCTCCGGTTGGTACCAGTTTGCTATGCCATGCCGTGAAGTCGAGGTGAAAAAGTGACGCCGGGCTGCAAATCCAGACGTATTCTATGAGGCATGAGCAGTCCGATCACCGAGTTACCCGCCGGGACCGACCCCGCGTTGACCCCTGACGAGACGACTATGGGGGAAAACGGCCGTGTCCTTCGACCCAACCAGATCAGCGCCTTCATCGCCCGGCAAAACCCTTATCTGCTCGCCGCGCTGATCATCTGCCTGGCTTATCACGCCACCCTCTCTTTTTATACCTACACCCGCACCTACGACGCATTCGTCCACATTTTTTTTGGCGACCATTACGCCCGCTCCTGGTTTGATCCCTGGGACTCTCGCTGGTACACCGGCTTTACCCTCACCAGCTACCCGCCCGGCTCCCAACAA
>JAKQCM010000149.1 GCA_029559155.1 Chloroflexota bacterium | reverse complement strand
CCCATACGTCCTCGGTATCGGCCAGCACCACCGACATGAAGTCCTTCAGCCGCGTTTCCTCCGGACTGGAAGGCGCCAGTTGCGCGGTTTCCTGCGGCGCGCCGGCCAGGCCGCCGGCCTGGTTCAGCACCACCGACGGATCCACCCCGAAGTACATCGCCACCAGCGCCAGCACGATTGCCCCGATCCCGCCCCCGGCCAGCCCGCGGCCCGAAACGCGCATGCCGCGCCGGTCCTCGATATTGTCGCTGCGACGTCCGTTCTCCCAGCGCATGGCCTATCCCTTCGAGCAATGGTTTGCTGCATTCTAATCACCCGATAGGCAATGGGGTTCCGGAACGCAGCGAAAACGGAAATGCGTAAATCAGACCCGGCGGTCGGTTGTTGGGCCCGGCCTGTTGCGCATGTGCAACAAAACAACACTTTGGGGCCGGTTGTGGCAAAAAAAGCAGCGATTTTGCTTGTCCGGGATGCCGGGGTCTGGATAATCGGCCCTGTCCACAAACACAACTCCGTGTAGGACAGCTCTGCAGAGCTCCAAACCAACAAGGTTTAATTTTTACTTTCTTAGGAGAAAGCAATGAAAAAATCCCTGATCGCTCTGGCCGTGGCCGGCTCCTTCGCCGCCCCCGCCTTTGCTGCCACCAGCAACGTTGACGTGTATGGCGTGATGAACGTCGGCGTGTTCAGCGTCGAATCGGATGTTAATAACAAGGATCGCAGCACCAGCATCACTTCCAATCCTAGCCGCATCGGCTTCAAGGGCACGGAAGACCTGGGTGGCGGCCTGAAAGCTATTTGGCAGATCGAAACCGGTTTCGCAGCCGACGAGCAAACTGTCGACAAAGGCGAGATTGGTAACCGTAATACCTTCGTTGGCCTGTCTGGCGGCTTCGGTACCGTTCTGGCTGGTAAGCACGATACCCCGATGAAATTGCTGGGCCGCTCGGTCGACAACTTCGGCGACACCATGGCTGACTCGCGTAACCTGCTTGGCGCGGGCGCGAACAATGGCAAAACCATGTTCGACCTGCGTCCGGACAACGTCATTGCCTATATCTCCCCCAGCTTCAGCGGCCTGACCGTAATCGCCGCCTATGTAACCGACCATGGCGTTAGCGGCGGTGGTGGTGCTACCTTCCCCGCTTGCGCAACAGGCCTGGATTGTAATGACAAGGACGCTTACAGCGTGTCTGGCACCTACGCCAATGGTCCCCTCATGCTGGGCCTGGGTTACGAGCGTCACAACACGCTTACAGGCGCTACCAATGCCTCTGTTGATCGCAGCATGTGGCGTCTGGTGGGCGGCTACACCATCGGCGACCTGAAACTGGGCGCTCAGTATGAAAATGGTTCGGCCGACGCCGCGCTGTCCACTGCCGACCGCAACGGTTGGGGCCTGTTCGCCAACTACACCATGGGCGCCATCGTCCTGAAGGCGAACTACCTGAGCGTGGGTGACTATAAGAACATGAATGACAGCGGCGCTAAACAGTACACCTTGGGTGCCGACTACAACCTGTCCAAACGCACCACCGTGTATGCCTTGTACGCCAAGGTCAAGAACGACACGAACGCCGGCTTCGGCGTCGGCGGTGGCGCAGGCGACACCGACTCGAGTCTCGGCAATCTCAATGTTGATCCCTCCGTCTTCGGCGTGGGCGTGAAGCACACCTTCTAATTCAAGGCCGGGGCAACCCGGTTTGAATGATGAAGTTTAAACGGGCTCCTTTGGGAGCCCGTTTTTTATGCCTGTAATTTGCGTTTGGCTGGCGATTCAGCCTTCGACGATT
>JAKQCM010000140.1 GCA_029559155.1 Chloroflexota bacterium | reverse complement strand
GGAATGCGCCGCAAACGCACGCCGGTCGCGTCGAAAATTGCATTGGCCAGGGCGGGAGCCACGCCATCCTTGGGGATTTCGGCAATGGCTTTCGCGCCAAACGGGCCGGTTGGTTCATTTGTCTGCACCAGAATCGCTTTCATCCAGGGCATTTCGTTTGCGCGATAGATGTGGTAAGGACCAAATTCGTCGTTGATCAGGTTGCCGGTTGCGTCATAAGCCATTTCTTCGCAGTGACCGTACCCCAACGCCTGCACCATGCCGCCTTCCACCTGCCCGCTGGCCGTAAGGGGGTTGATGGGTACGCCTGCGTCCACAGCCATGACCAGCTTCGTCACCGTGACCTGCCCGGTTTCGGTGTCTACTTCCACCTCGGCGAACTGCCCGGCAAAGGGCGGCGGCGAAGCCACGCTGACGTAAGAAGCATTGGCCATAATCTGTCGTTGATCGGCTTGGTGCAGGCTGTGTAGGGCGATGGCTTCCAGGGTGACGGAACGGCCGTCTGGCGCAATCGCCAACTTGCCTTCTAGCCGGATGCCTTCCCGGCTATCCAGGTCCAGCATCAGGGCGGCACGTTCGCGGATCTGGTCGGCGACTTGTTCGGCGGCGCGTTTAACGGCCGTGCCCGAAATATACGTCGTGCTGCTGGCATACGCCCCCACATCAAACGGCGTCATATCCGTATCACTGGAATACATCAAAATATCAACCAGCGGCACGCCTAACACCTCGGCGGCCATCTGCGCCAGCACCGTGTCCGACCCCGTGCCCAGGTCCGTGGCCCCCACCAGCACGTTAAACGAGCCGTCATCGTTCATTTTAATCGACGCGCCGCCCATGTCCAGGCCGGGGATGGCCGTGCCATGCATACACATCGCCGCGCCCAGGCCGCGCCGCACATGGGGTTTGCCGGGAACCTCGTGCCAGCCCGGCTGGAATTTGCGTTCCCACTCGATAGCTTTCATGCCCTGTGCAAAACACTCATTCAGGCCGCAAGATTCAATGGTTGGCACGACGGTAACCGTTTCCTTCTCGCCTTCGCCCAACAGCGGGGCGATGGGCATGGGGTCGCCGGCCTGCACCCAGTTTTTGCGCCGGAATTCAATCGGGTCCAGACCTAACTCGTGGGCAATTTCGTCCATATGCACTTCCAGGCCAAAGAGCGCCTGGGGTGCGCCGTAACCGCGATACGCGCCGGGCACAGGCAGATTGGTGTAGGCGACAACACAATCATACTGCCGGTTGGGGCAGTTATAGCTGCTCAGGCCGCGCAGCCCGGTGACAGTTTGCACCGTCAGCCCGTGCGTGCCATACGCGCCGGTGTTGGCCACAACGCTGAATTTTTGGCTGTGCAGCGTGCCATCCTTCATGACGCCCGTTTTCCAGGTGATAGACTGCGGATGGCGCGTGCGGCTGCTGCGGAATTCTTCGCTGCGGGTCAGTTCCAGGCGCACGGGACGGCCGGTTTTGATGGTCAGATGCCCCACAATGTCCTCGATCAGCATCTCTTGTTTTACGCCGAAGCCGCCGCCAATGCGCGGCTTGATGACCCGAATCTGGCGCACAGGCAGCCCCAGCAGCGGTGCAACCATGCGCCGCACATGGAACGGCACCTGGGTAGACGTGCGAATCACCAGGCGTTCGTCCTCATCCCACCAACTGATGGCGATGTGCGGCTCGATGGGCGCTTGCTGCACCTGATGGACGTAATACTTGCGCTCGAAGACATAATCGGCTTCGGCGAACCCTTGCTCCACATCGCCCAGGTGGGCCTGGATGTGGTGGACAATGTTGCGGCTGGCGTCGTGGATGTCGGCTGTGTCGGGTTCGTCGTGAATGATGGGCGCGCCGGGTTGGATGGCTTCGTTTTCGTCGAAAACGGGAACCAACACCTCATACTCTACTTCAATCAGTTTAATCGCTTCTTCAGCAATGGCTAACGTATCGGCGGCGACAGCTGCGACGCGGTCGCCGACATAGCGCACTTTATGATCGAAGCTCACCTGGTCATACGGGTGCGGGTTGGGGTAACTCTGGCCGCCGGAAGCATATTTGACGCGGGCAACGTTTTTGTAATGGATGACGGCGCGCACGCCGGGCAGAGCCAGAGCCGCGCTGTCGTTGATGTCCAGAATGCGGGCGTGGGCGTGCGGGCTGGTGAGCAGCTTGGCGTATAACATGCCGCGCATATCCACATCGTCCACGAAGGCGGGGTTGCCTTTGGCAAGTTTAACGGCGTCCACTTTGGTTTCTGGTTTGCCGACAACGGCCGTTTCCGGCACGCCGGAAGTCAGTTGGATGTCGGTCTGCGGCTTCGTTTGGATTGTGGATTGCGGATTGCGGATTGCGGAGGAGCCGCCGGAGAAATCAGGGGTGTCCTCATCATCACCTTCAGCGGGGGGCATATCGGCAAAGTAGGTGGCATCGACGATTTGGGGGCCTTCATAGGGAGGCACGTCTTCGCCGCGTAAGTAGGCGGCGGCGCGCAGGATGGCTTCTACCGGTTTAACGTAGCCGGTTTCGCGGCAGAGAATACCACTGAGGGCGTCGCGCACGGCCGTTTCCGTGGGATTCGCGTTAGAAGCCAGCAGCGCCTTAGCCGCCAACATCATCGCCGGGGTGGAATACCCAGACTGGATCGCGCCGGTTTCGATGAACGCTTTTTGGATGGGATGCAGATCGCCCACACGGTCGGTCAACCCTTCGACGGTTTCGATGGCATGACCAACCACCTGCCCAACGAGCAGGGTGTCACTGTTTACCAGTTTGCCATCAACCAGAACAGCGGCCGCGCCGGTTGCGCCATCATCGCTGCCGTAACGCACGGAAAAATAGCCAGCCTGCCGCAAGGCATTACGCAGGGTTTCGGTGGCATGGCTATGAATTGTTTGGTGTGTACCATTGATTGTCAGTGGGATTTCCATCAGGCTCTCCTTCTTGGTAGTGGATCATAATCATAGTAGGTTGGGTAATGGTATCTTATTTTCTGGCTGGCGTGTAACGGCCCGCAACCAGAAATTATGACGTTAAATTGGCTTGAACGGCCGTTTCCAGGTCGTTTATTTTCGCTTCTAACCGCGCCGTAGCCGCTTGCTGGTCATCTTGCAAGCGCTTAATTTCCAGTAATAGCTGGGCTATATCCGGCGCTTCTTCAGTTTCCGGCGCCTGTTCTTCACCCAAAAAGGCATTGGCCAAAAAACCAGTCACAACGCCAAACAAACCTACGCCAATGATAATGAACAATACAGCCACAAGACGACCCGCCGTCGTCACCGGATAAAAATCACCGTACCCCACAGTAGACATGGTAACGAACGACCACCAGACGGCGGCTTCAGAAGTGGTAATGTTGGCGGCCGGCGAAGCCAATTCGGCTCGAAGCATGGCCATAGAACCAAACTCCAACATCAAAAAAACCAACAACGCCACCGAATATAACGCGCTGCCGGCACGGTCGCGGCTAAACTGGTAAAGCATATGTTTCAGGCCATATTTACGCATAAGGCGGACGGCGCGAATAATTCGCGCCAGCCGCAAAATGCGAATACGAGGGAAAGGCAAACTACCGAGCAAATCGAGCCAACCTAATTCCTTGATGAAATAGCCCCTTTTAGATGGCGCGCTGCTCAGGCGATAAAGAAAATCGGCAAGAAAAATTAATGACAAAACTTTATCCGCCAGGATGGTGATCTGAACGAGGGCGCTTTCTTGAATAAACAAATCCAAGACTAAATTAACCAGAGATAGAACCGAAAGAGCAAGGATAAACATTTCATAGTTGATACTCTTCAGTTCCTGGTTTTCATTGGCATGGTCATTTGGGTCTTGCAAGGTGTCGGATGTCATGATTTTCTCCTTAATAGCCATCTTGCGGTGAAGATGATGCGGTTGAAGGGAATTATACCTTGAAAAGCCAGGCGAGGTCCTTTCTGAGGTGGCTCTTGTGTGCCAGGCTTTTTGGTCAGTTTGGAATTTGCAAAGGGGGATGCGGTGTTTTGCAGCAGTTTAGAATTGTCGGTTTAACCTACTTTATACGGCCGTCTCCGGTATAATCATGGCCTGAAAGGTTTTCAGAAACCCTTCAGGTTGACTTAAACCATCGGAGGCTATTTTGACAGCAATACAACGAGCGACCGGCATGCAAGACGTGCTGCCAGAAGATCGACGCTACTGGGATTTTGTCATCGACAAAGCCACTGACCTGGCGCAACGCTACGGTTTTCAACATATCGACGTCCCCATCATCGAATACACCCCTCTCTTTGCCCGCGGCATGGGCACGGCGTCCGATGTCTTTGTGCAAAAAGAGATGTACACCATCGAAGAAGACGACGACACCAGCATCACCTTGCGGCCAGAATTTACGGCCGGATTTGTCCGCGCCTTCATCGAAAACGGCATGATGACCTGGCCACAGCCGGTCAAATTGTTTTCTATTGGCCCCATCTTCCGCCGCGAACGGCCGCAAGCCGGCCGCTATCGCCAGCACAGCCAGTTCAACGCCGAAATTCTGGGCGAGCTAGACCCCGCCGCCGACCTGGAAGTGATGATGTTGGCCATGAACCTTTATCGTGAACTGGGTTACAAAGGGCTGACCTTTCAACTCAACAGTACCGGCTGCCCCACTTGCAAACCTGTTTATATCCAGGCGCTGACTCAATATCTGGCCGACCATCAGGACAAACTAGCGGCCATCGATAAAGAACGTCTGAGCAAAAATCCGCTGCGCGTGCTAGACAGCAAAGAGCCGGGCATGGACAAACTGCTGGCCGAGGCGCCCCACATCATCGACCATTTGTGTGATGACTGCGCCTCTCACCTGGCCGATTTGCGCGGCTTGCTGGAAGCGCTGGACCAGAGCTACACCATCAATTTTCGGCTGGTGCGCGGCATTGACTATTACACGAAAACGGTCTTTGAAGTGTGGGCCGAAGGCATCGGGGCGCAGGCGGCCGTTTGCGGCGGCGGCCGGTATGATGGGCTGGCCGAGGCAATTGGCGGGCCTTCTACACCGGGCGTGGGATTTGGCAGCGGCATCGAGCGCATTATTTTGGGCTTGCAAGAGCAAGGCATCGCTGCGCCGGAAACGCCCCAACCGACCGTGTTGGTAGCCCATTTTGGCGGGGTGACGAAGAAAACGGCCGTCACCCTCACCTATCAACTTCGCGCCGCCGGCATCGGCGTCCGGCTGGCCTTCGCCCGCGACAAACGCAGCCTGAAAAGCCAGATGCGCGAAGCCAACCGCTGGGGCGTGCGCACCGTCCTCATTCTCGGCGAAGACGAAGTGGCGGCAGGCATGGTGACGGTACGGCCGTTAGACGGCGGCGACCAGACCCAAATTCCATTATCCGATGTCATAACGAAGCTCTAAGCTGCAAGCCAACGGCCCCAAATTATCATGACTATCTTCGGCATACTCTACCACCCCAAAATCGTCGCCTCGCAAACCCTGGCCGCAGAAATTGAAGCCTGGCTCAAACAGCGCGGCGTAGACGCCTGGACCGCCTCCGCCTGGGAAGAAGCCGCTTTCAGCGAAGCCCTCGCCGGCGCCGATCTGCTTCTGGTTTTGGGCGGCGATGGTTCCACACTGCACGCCGCCCGTCTGGCATTGCCCCACAAAATTCCTATTCTGGGCGTCAACTTAGGCCGCGTGGGCTTCCTCAGCGAAGCTCACCCCAACGATTGGCGCGAAAAATTAGCCAAAGTCATTCAAGGCGAGTATTGGATTGAAGAACGGCTGATGCTGCAAGCCTCCTTACGACGCAACGGCCAGATCATCAATACCTTTAGCGCCCTGAACGATCTGGTTATTGGCCGGGGCAAGCAGGCGCGCGTGCTGCATTTGCACCTCAGCGTCGATGGCGATCACGTCACCACCTACACCGCCGATGCGCTGATCGTGGCCACACCGACCGGTTCTACCGCCTATTCCATGGCTGCCGGTGGACCGCTTCTACCGCCGCAGCTGCAAAATTTCGTGGT
Source organism: Chloroflexota bacterium (assembly GCA_029559155.1). Lineage (GTDB taxonomy): Bacteria > Chloroflexota > Anaerolineae > Promineifilales > Promineifilaceae > Leptovillus. Next base: position 3,652 of record JAKQCM010000140.1, on the reverse strand, counting down.
TGTGCCGGTGGCCGCCCACCTGAGCCTGGACCGCGCCCTGGTGCTGCACGAAGAGGCGGAAATCACCATTCAGGTGCAAATGGGCCACGAAGCCATGCTGACGGCCGATGGACAAGACGGCCTGGACCTGGAAAGCGCCGACGAAGTGGTGATTCGCAAGCATCACAATCACAGTTATTTTGCGCGAGTGGAGAGTTCGGGTTATTTTTACCGTCGCTTGATGCGACGCCTGGGCTACCTGCGCCCGCAGTCGGAAGGATAAAATTTATTTATGAATATGAGCGAACCGCGCCTGCGCACGCTGCTGCGTCAGGCAGAAAAAACAAAGAATGCCGGCAAACGCGCCGCAGCGGCGCAATTGTACCGGGAGATTGTGGCCGAAGAACCAGATTTGGTTGAAGCGTGGCTGGGTTTGGGTGAATTATCCACAGACGCGGCTGAAAAAGAGCGGGCTTACCAGCAGGCATTGGCGCTGGACCCCGAAAATGTGGTGGCGCAGGCTGGTCTGGCGGGCGAACCGCTGCCGGAAGTAGCCGACACGAGCGAACCGGAAACGGCCGTCTCCCCCCCACCCCCTGCCATAACCCAACAGGCCCCGGCCGCACAAAAAAAACCAGCTCCGTTAGCCGAAAAAGACGACGAGTTTATCCTCTATTGCTACCGCCACCCGGAACGAGACACGTCTTTGCGCTGTTACAGCTGCAACAAACCCATTTGCATCGACTGCGCCAACAAAACGCCCGTAGGCTACATTTGCCCGGAGTGCCTGTACAACCTCGAAGAGAAATTTTTTACAGCGACCAAAATCGATTACCTGCTGGCTTCCGTCGTTTCCTTTATATTGAGCCTGCTGGCCGGTTTTGTGGTGGTTAACTTTGGCGGCGGGTTCTTCTGGGTGCTCATTGTGCTGTTTGTGGCCGGCGGCGTCGGCGCTTTTGTCGCCAAGCTCACCTATCGCGTCATTGGTGGGCGGCGCGGCCGGTATATTCCGCATATCGTGGCGACAATGGTGATTTTAGGCGTGGTTATACCCGCTTTTCCCATGTTGGTCGGCATTTTATTTGGCGGTTTGGGGGCGTTGTTTGGCTTGCTTGTGCCGGGAATTTATGCCTTTGTCGCCTCCAGTTCCGCGTTTTATTGGATGAGATAGAGATGAAATCTGGGAGATTCGCAAGGCCTGCCAGGTTTTGATGATGAATCCATGCTACTAGAGCTTTTCATTCGCAATTTTGCCATCATCGATGAGCTGCGTTTGCAGATCAAGCCCGGTTTTAATGTGCTGACAGGCGAAACCGGCGCTGGTAAATCGATCATTTTGGACGCGGTGATGCTGGTTTTGGGCGGGCGCGCCGATACCAACATGGTGCGCGCCGGTACGGAAACCGCTTACGTGGAAGCCACTTTTTCGCTGTCGCCGGAATTGCAAACGGCCGTTCTCCCCCTTTTGGAAGCCGAAGGTCTGGAAGAAGAAGCCGGCGAGGAAGTGCTGCTGGCGCGCGAACTGCGCATGAACGGCCGTAACATTTGCCGCATTAACGGCCGTGCCGTCAGCCTCTCCCTCCTGCGCGAAATCGCCGCGCCACTCATCGACATTCATGGCCAGGGCGAACACCTCTCCCTGCTCAAACCCCGCTCTCACCTCCCCTTGCTGGATTCCTTCGCCAGATTGGAAAAAGAGCGCGAAGGGGTAGCCAAAGAAGTTAGCGGCTTGCAGCAAGTGCAAAAAGAGATGGCCGCTCTGCGGCAAAACGAGCGCCAACGTGTCCAGCGCATCAACATGCTCACTTTCCAAATCCAGGAAATCAGCGCCGCCAACTTGCAAATCGGCGAAACCGATGACCTGCGCGATGAACGCACGCGCCTGAGCAACACCGAACACCTTACGCGCCACGCCGCCGAAGCCCTGGCCCTTCTTTCCGGCGTCGACGACGAAACGCCCGCCGCTATTGACCTTTTGGGCCAAACCGAACGCGCAATGATTCAATTGGCGCGGGTAGACCCGGCTCAGGAACCGCAATTGGAACAGCTTCAGGGACTGGCTTTCCAGGTGAGCGAACTGGCCGCCCATTTGCAGCGCTATCTGGACAGTCTGGAATTTAACCCGGAACGACTCGATTTTGTCGAAGAACGATTGGAATTGATCCACACGCTGAAGCGCAAATACCAGGCAGCCGACGAAGCAGAGCTGCTGACCATGCGCGAACAAGCGGAAAAAGAGCTGGACACCATCACCCACAGCGAAGAACGCATCGCCGCTCTGGAGAAAGAGGAAGAGAAGCGTTTGCGGCAAATTGGGCAGTTAGCGGCGGCGCTGTCTGAACAACGACAGGCGGCGGCGCAAACGCTGGCCGTGGCCGTGGAAGCGGAATTGGCGCATTTGAGCATGAGCGGGGCGCGTTTCCAGGTCGATTTCCAGACTGAGCCGGCAGCCAATGGCGCATTTGTGGGCAACGAACGCCTGGCTTACGATCAATCGGGCATTGATAAGGTGGAGTTTTTGCTGTCTACCAATCCCGGCGAGCCGCTTAAACCGATGGCCAAAGTAGCCAGCGGCGGCGAAACGGCGCGCCTGATGCTGGGCTTAAAAACGGCCCTGGCTCAGGTCGATGCCACGCCAACGCTGATTTTTGATGAGATTGATCAGGGGATTGGCGGTCGTGTGGGCGATGTGGTTGGGCAGAAATTATGGGGGTTAACGGCCGTTGGCCAGCACCAGGTCATTGTCGTCACCCATTTGCCCCAGTTGGCCGGGTATGGCGACGCCCATTTCCATGTGAGCAAACAAGTGAAAGACGGCCGTACCATCACGGCCGTCGAAGATTTGGACCGGAACGGCCGTATCACCGAACTTGCCGCCATGTTAGGCACACAGGGCGTGCACGCCCGCGGCGGCGCCGAATCCATCCTCGCCCAGGCCAACCACGCCAAACACCGCCAGACGTCTTAGCCCGTCAGCCCAATCTCCCCCGAACACGGAACACGCCTCACGCAGAACGTTTGCATAAATACCTTACAGACTGGAGACTGGAGATTGGAGATTAGAGACTGGTTCAATCTCCAATCTCCAATCTCCAATCTTCTGTAGGTCACTTAATCCGCGCCCCTAACGGCTATCCCTCCGGTTCAACAACCGGCGGCACGCTGATGATTTTCTCCCCCAGCAAGTAGTCAACAGCCGCCTGCCGCTGCGTATCCACAAACTCTTCCCCCGAAGTGGTATCTGGCAAAGGAATAAAATAATCGGGTTCCAAACCGGTCCCATGAATCCACGTTCTGTTGGGCGTCAGCCAGCGAGCGATGGTCAGGCGCACGCCGCCGCCATTGCTCAACCCTTGCCACGTCTGCACTGTGCCCTTGCCATACGAAGTCTGGCCGATGAGGATGCCGCGCCCATCATCGCGGATCGCGCCGGCCAACACTTCCGAGGCGCTGGCGCTGCCTTCATCGATCAGAACCACAAGCGGGATATTTTCGGCCAGACCTTTATCAGTCGATTCGTACAGGCGCTCGCTGTCGTTGCCAAATTGTTCCCGCAGGATAACGCCTTCGGGTAAGAACTGGTCGGCAATGGAAACGGCCGTGTCCAGGCTCCCACCCGGGTTCCGGCGCAGATCGAGAATCAGGCCAACAGGGTTGGCAGCCATCACTTCGG
>JAKQCM010000120.1 GCA_029559155.1 Chloroflexota bacterium | reverse complement strand
AAATCGGAATCGAGTTCGAATTTGGGCATGGGAACCTCAGGTTAGGGCGCGGATTTGCGCGGTTAAACTCGGGTGGTTTGATGGTGTTGGTAGAACGTCAGTTCGCCATTTTAGCATAAAATGAGGGGAGGGGAAACGGCCGTTTCCCTTCCCCTCATGTTAAGATGCGGCCACTTCGACACTGAACTCGCCAGACGCCGCCTGGCTAAATTCGCGCAAGAGGAAAAAACCGGCCAGGCCGTAAACGGCCGTAGCCACCACCAGCGTCATCTGAAAACCCACATGAATGGCTAACGCCGTCGCCAGCGCCGATCCCATCACCGACATGACACCGTTGATGGCCCACAGCCAGGGCACGCCGCCGGATTCTTGCCGCCCGGCCCAGCGAATGCTCACCGGGAACGGAATGCCCATGAAAAAGCCGAGAACCGCCAACAGCGTCACGGCCAGGCCAAGGCGCAGCGGCAGGCTCCAACCGATGGTCGCCTGCAAAATCCAGCTGCTGACGATAGCGTGGAAAATGAGCGCCACCAGCAGCGCGGGCAAAACGCGGCCCATCTGGCCCGGAATACGGCGCTCGTTGGCGGCCCAGGTGCTGCTCCACAAGCTGCCCAGTCCGCTAAACAGAAGCAGCGAAAACAAGACGACTGTCAGGGAGTAAACCGGGCGGCCCAGGTAAACCGTGAGCCGCTGGATGGTGGGGATTTCCACCAGCATGAAGGCCAGACCGAGCGTGCCGACGTAAGCGAGCAGCCAGGATGACGGCCGTTTGAGCAGTTTCCGCCGCGTACTCAAGCCCAGAGGCAGCAAAATGAACAGCAGCGCCAGCACAAGACTGACGGCCAACACCGCCATTAAAATGAAAATGGATTCCATGCTCGTGCGGTAGACGCCGCTGCCGCTGAGCGACGCGTCTAACAAATCGCCAAACAGCACCAGATTGAAGAAAAATGGCCGGTCATCGGTGGCCGGAGAAATGTCCAGCGGATAGTTGGCGATGAAGGCCGCATGGTCTGGCTGGGCGATAAATTGGCCGACTTCCTCAAACGGAGCCAGCCCGGGGGCGTACAGCACTGTGTAGCCCATTGATTCGGCGATTTCTTGCAGGGCGGCCACATCTTCCGGCGTGAACGGCGTGCGCTTGAGCAGTGTGGTCGATAAACCCTCTGTCTGGGCCATGGCGGTTAGATGGGCGATGACGGCGATATGCTGCCGGGGGTCACTGACGCCGGCAGCCTGCCAGCCAGCCATCGCCGTGGACACGAGACGCAGCGTTTCCGCCGGCCGATCCGGCAAATACCAGCGCGACACTGTGGTGATGCCCCGGTCTGAAAGGTGTTCGTAGTAAGTTTGAAAGGCTTCGCGGGTGTAGAGGCTGTTTTCGGATAGGGCAAATGCGCCAGAGCCGCCCGCTGCCCAGGTGTCGATTAAGGATGCCTGGATGACATCGTACTGATCTGCACTGCGTTCGACGAAGCCGCGCGCGTCGGCGACCTGCACGTTGACATCTGGTCGGTCGTAGAGGTGACCGGCAAAGTCGGCGAATTGGCCTTTGACGGCGGCGACGATGGCCGGATTGACTTCGACGGCCGTTACCATCGGCGCGCCGCTTACCAAAGCTGTCAGCACATCGCGCCCGCCGCCCGGTCCAATCACCAGCGTCGTTGGCTGGTTGATCAGGTGATAGGCCAGCGCGGTTAAATCGTTGCGTAAAAAGCTCACCTGATAAAAGTCGCCGTCGAACTGCTGGATGGGCGTCCCGGCGACCGCGTCGATGAGCAGCAGCGAGTGGTGGAATTGGCCGCCATTTTGGATGGTTTCTTCCCATTTTTGCCCGGAAATGGCCCAAAAGAAGGGGTAGGCGGCCGGTTCGTAGACCGTTACCCGCGAGTGGGCGTTCCAGCGTTCGTAGATGACGTTGGGTTCGGCGGCTTCGCCTTTACTGACGCGGATTTGCACCCAGGGCGCGGCCAGATTGGTAGCCAGCAGGGTTGTGGTGATGAGTAAGGCAGCGATGGCGGCTAAAAAGCGTGGTTGGCGGAACGGCCGTTCCCCGTTAAATACCAGCGCCGCCGCCCCCATCATCACCCCCAACGCCAGGACGGCGTTCACGCCGCCCAAAAACTGCAGCAGGGCCACGCTCACCAGGCAGCCAATGGCCGCGCCGGTCAGGTCGGCCCAGTAGATGCGCCCGGCGATTTTGACCCAACTGGCCAGCGCCAGCGAAATGACCACGCCGGAGAGGAAGAACGGGATGGAGAGCAGTACGTAAATGAGCGCCAGGTAGAGGATTTGCACGGCCGTTAACGACTCTGTGCGGTTCATCATGATGGTCACAGAAGGAATTTGCAAATATAGCAGCAGGCAAATTGGAATTGCCAGGGTTAGGGCGATGGTTGTGTAGCCCATCCAGCGGCGCGCGGCCGTTTCGGCCAGCATCTGCGGCCGTAGATACACCATGACCCCAGCCGCCGCGCTGCCCATCAAAGCGATAGAAATGGTCAAAAAGGCGAAATGGTACCACATGGTTACAGAGAAAATGCGCGTCAGCACAATTTCCAGGGCCAATGTAACCAGGGTGGTTAACAACACGCCAAGTAAAAGGAACCGTTGTCTTTGCATACCAGTCTCCCGTAGGATCTCCGTTGTTGATAAGTATTTCTTAACCCCTCATTATCCGCAATTCGAGTTGGGCGACAAAATGACGGCTGCTTGCGACTGGAGGACGCAGGAACAAGAGGCAGGGGGCGGGGAACGGCCGTTTCTCCCCACCGTCAGGTCATTTATCCGAGATCATGAGCGGGGCATTGTCACCATTGTGCCGATGAATTTGCTGATGAGTTTGCGCGAATTGCCCGTGATGGCAAACACCTCAGACTCGACGACGCTAAATTGGCGACCCGGCTTCAGCACATCTGCCCGGCAAAACAAGATTTCCCCAACGCCGGGCCGCAATAAATTCATCTTGAATTCCACCGACAACACGTAAGCGTCTGGCGGAATGATCGTGCCGGCGGCTGCCCCGGCCGTGTGGTCGGCGATGGTGGTTTGCACCCCGGCGTGGACCACATTATCCTGCTGCATGTGGCGCGGCTGCACCGCCAGCCGGCTTTCGCACCAGCCCGGTCCGCAGCCTACCAGTTCCAGCCCCAAATCGCGGATAAAAGCCGCCTGCTGAAAAATGTTTGCGACAATGGTTTGATAATTGGGGTTTGGTGAGTGCAATGTAGTTCCTTCAAAAATAGGAGGCGGATTTACGCGGATGTACACGCCTAAAAAGCCGTGAAAAAACCATGTCCATCTGTGGCCTTTTCATTTATGGCGGTGGGTGGATCACTGATCAAGTCGCCCTGCCAAAATTTATAAGGCGTAATCACGCGGATTCGATCACCCCGGCTAAGCCATCGGTTTGCGCTTCTGTCAGTCGGGTGGGGGTGATGTGATTGAATAAATCGGCGGGGCCGTGGGCGTGAACGCGCATGTAATTGTCGGTGTAGCCTACCCAACGCAAACCATCCTTGTCTGCGCCGACGGCCGTTTCCCACAACACGGCCCGCGTATCCCCCTCAAACCGTTGGTGAAAAGTCAGACTCATTTCATGGCCCAGGTTGATCAGGCGGCGGGCGCGCTCTTTTTTAAGGGGGCCGGAAACCTGATCGGGCATGTTGGCGGCGGCCGTGCCGGGACGCTGGCTGTAGCTGAACACATGCAGCCGCGAAAAGCCAATTTCGCGCACATATGCCAGGCTCTCGGCAAAGTCCTCGTCTGTTTCGCCGGGGAAACCGACGATGAGATCGGTGCTGAGGTTCAGGTCGGGAATGTGGGCGCGGGCGGTGTCGGCCAACTGCCGGAAGGCGGCCTGGGAGGTGCGGCGGGCCATGCGGCGCAGCGTTTTGTCGCTGCCCGCTTGCAGCGGCATGTGCAGATGGGGCAGCAGGCGGGGATTTTCCCACAGCGTAAAGAAATCTGGGGCGATGTCCCACGGTTCCAAGGATGACAGGCGCAGGCGGGGGATCTCGGTGTGCTGCAAGATGGCGCGGACCAGTTCGCCGAGACCGGCTTTGTTGCCAAAATCGTGGCCGTAACTGCCCAGGTGGACGCCTGTTAGCACTGCTTCCTGGTAGCCGGCGGCGGCCAGCGCCTGAATTTCAGCTACCACGTCACCCAGGTGGCGGCTTTGCCCTGCGCCGCGGGCGATGGTGGTGACGCAGAAGGTGCATTTGTTGTTGCAGCCATCCTGCACTTTGATGAAGGCGCGGGTGTTGCCGGTGGTTCCGGCTAAAAATTCGCGCATCACCGGTTCCTGGTCGAAGACGGGTACATCGAGCCGCGCCTGTGGATCCAGTAAGCTGACAAGTTGGGCTTTGTCCTGGTTGGCGACGATGCGCCCGGCGCCCTGCACGCGCCCTAATTCGGCCGGGGCGATGGTGGCGTAGCAGCCGGTGAGGATGATTTCGGCGGCGTCGTTTTGGCGGTGGATGCGGCGGGTGAGGGTACGGCCGTCGCGCGCTGCTTCGGCAGTGACGGCGCAGGTATTGATGATGACTTTGTCGGCCACGGCCGTGTCGTTCACTATTTCATGCCCCGCTGCCAATAGCTGGCGGGCCATTGTCTCGATTTCGCTCTGGTTGAGGCGGCAGCCAATGCTGTGTAGATATACTTTCATAGGGCAGTCATTTTAGCGCAGGGCGGCGGGTCGGGCGAATGGCGTAAACCAAACGGCCGTTCGCCCCATAATCGAGTATGATTATCAGGCATAACAAGGAAAGGAAGGGGATATGAAAGCGAAACACGTTTGTTTATCACGGGTACTGATTCTTTTTGGCTTGCTGCTGCTGCTCGCCGCCTGCCAGGAGCCGCCGCCGGAACCCACGCCGGAAGAGATCGTCCAGCAGGCGGTTGCCCGTCTGACGACAACCGCAGGATTTCATTTTAACGTGGATTTGAGCGGCGCGCCGGCGGCCCTGGACCCCACCGGAACGATTGCTTTCCGCACGGCCGTAGGCGATTTTGCCGCGCCAGATAAAGCGCAAGCGGCCGTGCGCGCCGCTGCTTTCGGCCTGATCACCGACATTAGCGTGGTGAGCATCGGCCAGGACCAGTGGCAAACCAACATTCTGACCAAAAAGTGGGAACAACTGCCGCCCAACTGGGGGTTTAACCCCGGCGCGTTGTTTGACGCCGCCGCCGGACTGCCGGCCATTCTGACAGCCGATTTAACCAATGCTGTGTTATCCGGTCGGGAAAAATTAGAAGGCGGCCCGAGTCAGGAGTTGTATGTGATCACAGGGCAGGTGGCCGGGGAACGTCTGGCGGCGATTAGCGGTGGGTTGATCGGCCCGCAGGCGGTGGAAGTGACGCTGTGGATTGCGCCGGACACCTACGACATCATCCGCATTGTGGTCAATGAGCCGGAGCCGGACAGTGAAGAAGGCGCCAGCGTGTGGCAGCTTGATTTTTCCGCTTACGATCAGGAAGTAACGATTACGCCGCCGGTGTAACGGCCGTCGCGTCTTCCAGGCGCTTGATGATGTAGATACGGCCCCACTGCGCCCCGGCTTTCACCGAATAGCCCGTCTGGATTTCCAGCATGGGGCGTTCGCGCAGGCTGGCTTTGACCTGGTCGTATTCACGGCTGAGGATGGCGGCACGGCCGTCTGGCCTTAACACGCGGGCGATTTCCTGGAAGACGGCCGTGTACAACTGCTTCATTTCTTGCTCGCTGCCCACCTGGGCGCTGTCTGGCAAGACGGCCGCCGTTTTATCGACAGATCCATCGGCCAGCGGCAGGCCGGTGTCTGTCCAGGGCTGTAAGTCGATGTTTTCCGCCAGCCGCCCTTTGCGGCGCGTGGCCAGATTTTCGGCGGCGATTTCTAGCTGGTCGGGTGAGGGATCAGCGCCAAACAAACGGCCGTAGCGGCCCAGCAAGCGGCGGGTGAAGAGGAGACGGCCGTTGCCGCACAACGGATCCAGAAAGACATCGTCCGGTTCAGGCTCAGTCACCAAAACCAGAGCGGCGGCGAGAGACGGCCGTACCGAATCGCCATCTGTTTGTCGCAAGATACGCGTCTTCCGTGCCTGCTTGTCGGTAATGTTAAAACCGCACAACAAATGAGACCCCAACAAGTCCACGCCCAACTCCACCTGCGCCCCATCCGCCACCGGGGCCCACCGTGGATACCGGCTTTGCATCCCCTGGAGAACGGCCTTTTGCAGCTCCTTCAATGGATATTCGTGCCGGCCAAATTTGCGGCTCACCACGCGATAGGAAGGGGGGCGGCTGAGCTGCCGAAAGCGCATCAACTGATTGCCCGCCCGTCCGAAGCTTTCCGCTTTGGTCACCATGTCCCGAATCTGGGTCAGATCACGCTTGCCGCGCGACAACTTGGGCACATCCAAGGCCAGCAAAAAAATATCTTCCACCGTTTCTAGCTGCTGCACGTCAGCAATGTCACCCTGATACTCGAACGTGACAATGCCATTTTGCTCTTTGGCAAACAGATATTCGCCAAATTTTACGCCAGGCAAGCGCCAACGAATTTCCAGCCAGGCGATTTCTTCTGCGCCCGGTACAGTTTGGGCATAATAATTAAATGTTTGCTTGCTCACAAATTACCTTTTCTTTCCCAGTTGGCTTCAGCCGGCTTCAATCTTCAAGTGCCGCAGCCCGTTCATTACTTGGCAAACCGGTCTTCGCTGCGGGCGCGGTAAATAAGGCGCACCGGCGTCCCCTCAAAGGGATACAATTCGCGCAGGCGGTTTTCCAGGTAACGCTCATAACTAAAGTGAACCCACTCCGGTTTGTTGACAAACATCACAATGGTGGGGGGCGCCACGGAAACTTGGGTGGTGTAAAAGAATTTCACCCGTTTGCCGCCACTGCTTGGGGGTGGGTGTTGAATGGTTACTTCACGCATCCACTTATTTAAATCGGCCGTGGGGATGCGTTGATGGCGCATTTCCTGCACTTCGACAACTTTGGGCAAAATTTTGTTTACTCGCTGCCCGGTCATGGCCGATATGTAAATGATTGGCGCATAAGGAAGAAACTTCAATTCCTCGCGCAGCACTTTTTCATATTCGTAGATGGTGAAGGAGTCTTTGTCGATAGCGTCCCATTTGTTAACCAAAATGATCACGCCGTTCATTTCATCTTTTAGCATTCCGGCGATGTGGGCGTCTTGGGAGGTGATGCCGGCTTCGGCGTCAATCAGCAAAAGGGCTACATCGGCCCGTTTGAGCGCTTTGATGGAGCGGAGAACGCTGTATTTTTCCACGCCGGGTTCAATTTTGCCGCGCCGCCGGATACCGGCCGTATCGATTAAGGTGAATTCTTGCCCTTGCCAGACCAGGCGTTCGTCGATGGCGTCGCGGGTGGTGCCGGCAATTGGGCTGACGATGGCGCGTTCTTCGCCAATCATTTTGTTGAGCAGCGTGGATTTACCGGCGTTGGGTTTGCCCAGGATGGCAATTTTGATGGATTCGTCGTCTTCTGGCTCTTCTTCGTTGGGGTTTGGTAAGGCGGCGACGATGGCGTCTAACAAATCGCCGGAGCCTGCGCCGTGTAAGGCGGAAATGGCGATGACTTCGCCTAAAGCCAGTTCATAAAATTCGTAGGCGTTGTCCCATAATTTGCTGGATTCTAACTTGTTGGCGGCGATAATGATTGGTTTATTCGATTGGCGTAGGATGTCGGCCACTTCACGGTCGGCGGCGGTGATGCCGCTTTGCCCATCGACGACCTGGACGATGACATCGGCATCCTGGATGGCAACGGCCGCTTGACGGCGAATGAGTGGCAGATATTGTTCCGAGTCTTCAGAAAGTGGTTCGGTGTTCCAGCCATCGGTTACTTCGATGCCGCCGGTGTCGATGACGGTGAAGTTGATGCCGGTCCATTCTGCGTCGGCGTAGAGTCTGTCGCGGGTGGTGCCGGGCACATCGGAGACAACAGCTAAACGTCGGCCGACGATGCGATTAAAAAGGGTTGATTTGCCCGCGTTGGGGCGACCAACCAGGGCGACTAAGGATTTTGCAGGCATAAATTTTCTTCTTCCGGTAAAAGGGCGGGATGGGGGTTGTTCATCGCCGGCCATATGATTTGATTAGGTGTGAGTTGTTTGGCTGCGTGCTGTCTTGTGGGCAGCAGCGGCCGCCAGGATGTCGGCGTTGGTGTCGGTCTGACGGTTTGGGTCAGGGTGTCGGTAACGGCCGTCGTGATGATAACGGTGACCAGTTGCGGTTGGACGGAGCGTAATTCGATGCCCCGGTCGGGTAAGCTGACGACCGGTTCCAGGCTGTAGGTTCCGGTGAGCAGCCCGAAGGCGTCTACGGTGACACGGACTTCGTCTTCGGCCAGGGAATCCAGCACGGGCAGCGGACCAAACACAACAACGCGCACTTCTTCAGGGTCGATAACGGCCGTTAATCCCTTATCCAATCCCTGCACCTCAGCAGGTCGATTATACACGCCAGTGGTTAAAATGGGTTCGATCTCAATCGTTACTTCCACAATCTGCACTTCATCCAGCGTGACGCCGGTCGGGAGATCCAGGGTGACAGTTTGGGTAAACGTTTCGGTAAGACCTGTGATGTCGATGGGTTCGGTGCGGATTTGGGTGAGTTGGTTCAGGCTGGTGGGCAGGCCTCTAACCAGGACGCTGGGTGGATTGACGTTGATGCTGAGCAGACGGTAGCCATCCGCCGGCGCGCCGCTCCAGTCGACTTCGATGAATTTCTCGGCGAAATCGGCCGACTCGGTTACGGGGATGGTGACGTTGACGTCTTCGCGGCTGACGCTTTTGAGGCCGCTGGTGCTGGCGACGCGACCTTGCCGATCATAAAAAATTGGCACAGGAGTGGCGACAAAGGTCTGGCTGATGTTGTTGAGGAAGACGGTGACGCGGGCTGAGTCGAGCCTTTCGACCTGCGCGGCCGTGCCGACGACGGTGATGACTTCGGGGTCTACCAGGGCATCGCCTTGCGTGTGTCCGCGGGCGACACTGCCGCGAATGTCCAGCACCACAGGCACATCACGCGATACGAGTTGTTCCAGGCGTACGGTTACTTTGTCCGGGGAAGGCGAGGTGATGGTGACGCCGGACTTTTTGGGTTGAAGGTTCACGTCGACGATGGTGTCCTGGCTGAGGGGGACCTGGCTGAGATCGACAACGGCCGTAAAATCATCTGTGGTGAGCTGGTTTAAAACAGACGAACGCGCCTCGACGACAAAAACCATATTCTCATCGGAAGTGACCAGGGTGCTGTTTTCCGGTTGGCCAATGAAATCGATGGGGATCTGAAAAGATTGCAAACGGCTGGGGTCGTTGGCCTGGGAAGCATTGAGCCAGATCAGAATGGCCAGCATGAGGGACAATAAAAAGGTGAGAAAGTTGGAGAGGATGCCGCGGAAAATTTTCATTTGGCTGGCCCTCCGCGTCGTTGGTTTTGTCGATTTTGCAGAAAGGCGTTGAGGATTTCATCCAGACGGGCGGGATCCTGACGGCGAATGATACGGCCGTTATGAGCAATCGACACCTGTCCCGTTTCCTCCGAAACCACCAAAGCAATGGCGTCGCTCACCTCGCTAATGCCCAAGGCAGCCCGGTGGCGCAGCCCCATTTGCCTGTCCGACAAGCTGCTGGTCGATAAAGGCATCACACAAGCTGCCGCCGCCAATCGCTCGCCGCGAATAATCACCGCACCGTCGTGCAGTTCTGTATTTTTGTTAAAAATGGTCAGCAGCAGTTCCGGCGATGCTTTTGAATCGAGTAAGATGCCGGTGTCGATATATTCTTGCAGCCCTGTGTCGCGCTCAAAAATGATCAACGCGCCGTGGCGGCGTTGCGAGAGGCGCAGGCAGGCGTCTTTTACGGCGATCACGATGGGGTGTACTTCGTTGCGCCGGAAAAGGCGCAGCACGCTGCCTGTGCGGCCCAACTGTTCCAGAGCGCGGCGTATTTCCGGTTGAAAGATGACCGGGATTGAAACCAGCAGCAGCGGCAGGGTTGTGTTGGTGATCAGCGAACTGAAAGCGGGCAAATCGACGTACCTGGCGAGCAGCCAGAACACAAGCGCCAGGACAATGAAGCCTCGCAGCACTTGCACCGCACGCGTGCCGCGAATTAACATAAAAATGCCGTAGATGATAAATGTTACCAGCAGGATATCGATGATATCCAATCCGCTTATCCCGCTATGAAAATTGAGTATATTGTCGAACACCAAGTTTCTCCCTATTTGCACCCCAAATTATACCCCAATCGGGTATTAGCGTCCGATGGCATTTAATCCTGTCTGCGTAAGGGCAATTTAGCGCAAAGCGATATTCGGATGAGGCAAAGACAACGAAAAAACCTGCGCGGCAGAGGTCTGATCTGTGCGCAGGTTTGGGGTTGATGGGAAGGATGGCTGAGGAGTGGTTTGTGATTATTTGAGTTGGGATAACAGTTGTTTGTAACTGGCGGCGTTGGGCGGGTTGAGTTTTAAGATTTTTTCGATGGTGATGACGGCGGCCGCTTTGTCACCGGCCTCTAATTGCGCTTCGCCGAGTTTGTCTAAGATGGCTACGGCCTCTTGGTTTTGGCGTTGTTGGATGTAGAGGCGTGTCAGACGATCGACGAGGTTGGGGTCGGACGGCCGTTGCTGGACCATATCCTCCAAAATACCCACGACCTTCACGCCCTTGCCGGTGCGCACCAACTGCATCAAGTATTGGTCTAAGGAGCGCACGGCATTTTGCGGCTGCCCCACTTTGAAATACATGTCCACCAAAGTCATGGCTGTCCATTCATCGTCTGGTTGCAGTTCGCGCAAATCGCGTAAGGCGGGTAGGGCGCGCCGCCATTCAAAGCGCTGAATGTCGATGTCGACCATGGCGCGCAGCATGCGTTTGGGCCAGTTTCGTTCCGGTTCGCCGCGCGGAGCCAGTTTGAGGGCTTCCTGGTAAATTTCGCGGGCTTTGTCGACCTGGGCCAGTTGGTAATACCCTTCACCCATGATCATGTAATGTTCCAGCGCGCGGTCGATACGGCCGTGCTGCTTCAACAAATCAATCAACCGCGCCCGCGCCGCCAAATCCAGCGGAGCCAGTTCTAAGACTTTCTCATACGCCATGATCGCGCCGTTGACATCGCCGCGTACCTTAAACGTATCGGCAATGGTGGTGAATTTAGACGCGCTCATTTCATGTCGGCCTTGTCTGGCCAACACATCCCCCAATTGGATGTGCGCCGGCAAATAATCCGGCGAGAGTTGAATTGCTCGATAGGTTTCTTCGATGGCTGTGTTGTACATGCCGCGCCGCGCATATTCCTGGCTGAGATACAAAGATTCCAGCACCTTTTCCGTGCCGGATGTCAGCACATCGCCCAGAATCATCATGCCGGTGTCGGAAAATGCATCCAGACGTTGGCGCGCTTCTTTCACTTTGTCTTCCCAACCCTTGTGGCCTAAAAATTCCACCAGAGAATTGGCGAAAGCAGTGGCTTTTTCTGATTCACCCTGGGTTACCAGGCTGTCGGTTAGATTCTCATACAGTTCAATGAGTCTGTCGGCCTGATCGTGGCGGACGGTGCCCATATCAACAATTTTGAGAACATTGATAAAACTTTCGATGGATTTATTGATCTGGCCGCGCGCGCGGTATGATTCGCCGAGAGCAAAGTAGCTGGCCAGACGGTATTCCTGGTCTTTGACCGAAAACTCAAATTCTCGGATCGCGTCTTCAAAGCGGAGTTTGTCCTGGTAGAGGAGGCCCAGGTTGAATCGGGCGGCGGTGCTGGACAGCCCGGCGGCGAGAGCTTGTTCGTAGGCGCTGATGGCTTCGTTGACCAGGCCGCGACGCTGGAAATCCAGAGCCTGGCTGATCAGGAAATCGCGTTCGATTTTGTCAGCGCTTTGGGCGTCTTCGGTGTCGTCTTCAAAAAGTTCGACAGCGAGTTGTTCCATGGCCATGCGGCGGGCGTCTTGAACGGGCACGGCCGTTTCCACCACGCGCTTATCTGGCACCCAGGCCTGGACATCTTTCTCCAGGTCTACTGCCATTCGCAGCAGGCCGCTGCTCTTAGACGCGACGACCGGCCCGGCTGCCCGTTCCTTGGCAAAGAGCATTTCACCCTGGCGAACCATTTCCAAAGCCGTGAGAACGTCTGGATTACGCGGGTCCAATTGCAGCGCAAGCTGACATGCTTGCAGCGCTTTATTCTTTTCACCCTGGCTTTGTAAAATACGCGCAATGGCCAGATATTCCTGGATGGCATTCCGCACAGCCCCTTGTCGCTGGTAAATCGACGCCAGACGTTGGTGAGCGCGCAGCAAATTTGGCTCTAAGCGCACAGCGCGATGCCAGTTGGTCATGGCGTCGTCCAACCGCTTGCGGTTCAGCTCAATTTCGCCGATGGCCATATACGTTTTGCCTGCTTCGTCGGCCATGCCCAGCAGTTCTTGAACTTCGGCTACGCGCTGCAAATGCATGACTTCGCCACGAGAGTAACGCGCCGCCAGTTTGTAGTTTTCCAACGCTTTTTCAAGCTGATTCAGCTCCATATAGGCCATGCCCAGACCGGCGAAAGGAGCTGGTTCGGTGGGTTCATCGCGAGCAGCCTCGTTAAAAGCCTCGATGGCCTCTGGCCAGCGTTGATCCCAACCGTAGGTATGGCCTCTGTTTAGCGCTTCTTCATAGCGAGCACGGTTAGTTGCCATGTATTGATCTCCGGGCTGTCTTTGTATTGTTGATCGGTTAATCGGCCATTAAACGGACCAGGATTGCCTTCTGGGCGTGCATCCGATTCTCAGCCTGGGGGAAGAGGCGGGAATGCGGCCCGTCGGCCACTTCGTCGGTTATTTCATCGCCTCGGTGGGCTGGCAGGCAGTGCAAGACGATGCAATCGGGTTTGGCTTTGTCGACGAGCGCCTGGTTGACTTGGTAGGGCGGGAAGAGTTGGGCGCGTTCGGCGGCTTCGGCTTCCTGTCCCATGCTGGTCCAGACATCGGTGTAGATGACGTCGGCGTCGGTAACGGCCGTAACCGGATCCTCCACCAACTCCAACCTCGCCCCGGCGGTACTCATTTCCGCCGCCAACCGCACGTCATCGGCCGTCAGATTATAGCCAGCCGGCGAAGCGACCGTCATATGCATGCCCAGCTTCATCGACGCAAACATTAAAGATCGCGTCACATTGTTGCTGTCGCCCACATAAGCCAGCTTCAAGCCTTCCAATTTGCCTTTATCTTCCAAAATAGTAAAGACATCGGTAAGGCCTTGCGCCGGATGGTTGTAATCCGATAGGCCATTGATCACCGGCACGCTGGAATAAGCCGCCAGATCCAAAATATGCTGATGTTCGAACACGCGGGCCATAATGCCATCCACATAACCGGATAAAACACGGGCTACATCGGGCACACTCTCGCGACCGCCCATCTTCACTTCATTGGGCGATAGATAAAAGGCATAGCCGCCCAGATGCACCATGCCCATTTCAAAAGACACACGGGTCCGCAAAGAAGGCTTCTGGAAAACCAACGCCAGACTTTTGCCTTTTAGCAGCGGGCGATTGCCGCCATTGCGCCATTCTGCCTTCAGTGAAAGGCCTAAATCTAGGAGGTCATGGAGTTCATCAGGGGTTAAATCTGCAATGCTCAGGTAGTGTTTCACTTTTTATAATCTCCTGGCTGTTTTGGGGTAAATTAATAGGTTTGAAGATCGCCAGACAGTATACCACAGGCAAAAGCGTTAAGGAAAGAATTAAACATAACTTGACGCTTAGTCCAGTTGTGATAAGATTTATTTTGCAGAGGGGATGTCACTGTTGAATCGTTCCCGCCAGGAGCTAGAAGGTAGGTGACATATGAATTTTGTCCGTAAACAACCAGGTATTGCTTTATTGATAGTTTTTGCGATCGGATTCTTTGTGGGTCTGGTCATTTTTGGTTGGTATTTGACACCGGTAACCTGGGTCGATGCCGCGCCAAATGCGTTATCCCAACAGTATCAGGATTATTTTGTCCGGGCTGTGGCTGATGCCTATTCGTTTGACAACAATACGCAAAAGGTACAAGAAGCCCTGGGTGGTTGGGATGGCGCGGATGCAGCTTGTAGTGCAGCAACCCGCTCAACCGATCCGGCAGAAGTACAGCGACTTCAGGCAGTTGCGTCGGTTGTCAACGGCGGCGTTGGCTGTGCCGGGGTTCCAGCGCTTACTGTGCCGGGAACCGGGGAGACGGCTCCGGCTGAAGAAGAGGGAGGAAGCATCACCTCCGTTCTGTTCTTGGGGCTGCTCCTCATTATTCTCATTGCGGCGATTCTGTTTGTTTTGAATCGACGTAACGCCATGACCCAAGACAGCGACTCGTATATGGAAATGCCGACGGCCGCTCCCGTTTCGTCTGAGGGTGAAACTCTGGATACAACCCCCATCGCCAGCGTAGACACAACTTATGTGTGGGGCGATGATCGGTTTGAGTATTCGTTCCCCATCGAAAACCAGGGCCAGGATTTTCTCGGTGACTGTGGTATTGCGATTGCCGAATCCATCGGCACGGACTCGCCGCGTAACGTGACTGCGTTTGAGGTCTGGCTGTTCGACAAGAACGATATTCGCACCCGTACCAAGATTCTGATGAGCGATCATGCCTTCTTTGATGAAGGGATCAAAGCGAAATTGGCGACCAAGGGTACGGAGCAAATTTTGGCGCAGGAGAACGAGACAATTGTTTTGGAGACGGTCTCGCTTATTCTGAACGCCGAAATTACAGCCATTGAGTATGGCCAGGAAGCGAGCTTGCCGCCAAAGAGCTATTTTGAACGTTTGTCGATTAAGTTCCATGTTTGGAGCAAAGAGGGCGATTTTGCCCCCCCGGACATTGAGGGACGTGTGCAAGAAATTCAGCAAGTCGATGTTGACGATGCGTTTGATTTTTAGATTTATTTGTTGAGAAGTTGTAAAAGCCCCCTTGTGAAAGGGGGCTTTTTTATTTATGTGCGTTCGTAGGGGTTAAAGATTTTTTGCCATTCGTCCAGGGCGTACCGATCTGTCATGCCGGCGATGTAATCGGTGATGACTCGCGGTAGTGGTTCCTGAGACAGCCGTGGTCTGTGCGAGTCGGGCAGCATGGTGGGGTGCTGCATGTAGACGTTGAATAATTCGGATATGAAGCGTTCGGCTTTGAACTGCATACGCATGAGTCTGTAGTGACGGTACATGCGTTCATAGAGGAATTGTTTGAGGCGCTGAATTTTGACGCCAAATTGTGGCGAGTAACCGACGATGTTTTCTGAGTGGGTTTGGATTTTTGCGGCGGTGTCCAGGTTCAGGACATCTAAGTAGGTAGCCGTTTGTTGGAGGACGTCGGTGATGGAACGGCCGATTAGTTCGCGGATGATTTCGTGACGAATGATGGGGGTGAACGGCCGTTTCCCATCCCATCCTACCGCCTCCATCAACTCTCGCCAGATTGCCAGGCTGCTCAATTCATCGACAGTAAACAATTCTGCCCGCAAACCGTCATCGAGATCATGGCCGTTGTAGGCAATCTCGTCGGCCAAATTAGCGATCTGCGCTTCCAGAGAGGCGCGTTTTTCTGGCGCATAACCCGACGCATCGCTTTTGTCGTAGGCCGTTTCGTGTTTGATCATGCCTTCGCGGGTTTCGTATGTCAGGTTCAAACCGGGAAATTCAGGGTACCGCTCTTCCAGTTCAGTGACCACCCGGAAGCTTTGCGTGTTATGATTAAAACCCCCGTAGTCGGCCATCAGTTGATTGAGAATATGCTCGCCGGCATGGCCAAAAGGCGCATGCCCGAGGTCGTGGGCCAGGCAAATTGCTTCGGTTAGATCGTGGTTGACGCCTAATCCACGCGCCAACGAACGACCTAGCTGCGCGACTTCCATGGTGTGAGTTAACCGTGTGCGATAGTGGTCGCCCTCGTAAAAGACAAATACCTGGGTTTTATATTCCAACCGGCGAAACGCGGTGGTGTGGATGATGCGATCGCGGTCTCTTTCAAAAGCGGTGCGCGAGGTGGATTCGGCTTCCGGGTAAGCGCGTCCCTGGGAATCTGCGCTTTTTAGAGCGTATGGGGCCAGGGTTGCGGCTTCTATGGCTTCCCGCTGTTCTCGTTTGTAGATCATGGGTCAACTCCTTATTTCTGTGTGCCAGGAAAGCGGCGCAGGTATGGCTGCTTGCTAATATCTTATGACAAGTGTAACATAAACGCATCTGTAGGGCATGATGGGTTGCCTGATGAGTAGTTATTTGGAGCGTGCGGCAGGCGTGGTTTTATGAGATCAAAAAGCCCGAATCCGATCATCATTTTAACGATTATTATTGTGGCGATTGTCCTGGCTTTGGGGCTGTTCCTGGCGCTGATGTTTGTGCAGAGCCGTCCGCCGGAGGGCACGTCGCAGGTGACGGTTGAGGGCACGGATGTCATGATTGATATGAATCCGAATGACGCGGTGATGCTGGTGGATAGTCCGGGGCAGGGCGGCGAGGCCACGGCCGTTCCGCCAATTATTTTGCCTACTCCCACAGACACGCCCGTTCCTCCACCGACAGCTACGCCAATCCCGCCGACGGCCGTTCCCGACCAGGTTATTTTTGTTAGCCACACAGTCGGCGGCGCTGATACTTTATTCAGCCTCTCCAACCAATACAACACCACCATTCCGCTGATGGCCCGTTTTGGCATTTCCTCGGCCGATCTGATTCCCGGCAACGTCATTGCCATTGCCGTGGCCAATCCCGCTTTTTGCCCTGGTCGCCGCCCCTACGTGGTCGGTGAAGGCGAGTCGGCTTTTGGCATTAGCCAGGCAGCGGGCATTACCTTAGAGGAGTTCCGGCAAATCAATAACCTGGATGCAAACTACACCATCCATTTCACCGACGTTGTGTGTTTGCCATGAAACGACCCGGTTTCACTTCGTGGTTTTCCCGCCGCCAGATGGCTGATGGGGCTAAAAAGCGCAAAGGCCGTGGCTGGCTGTTGGGCGGCGTGCCGTTTTTGATTGTTTTTTCGCTGGCCTGCCAGCTTAGCAGCATTGTAATCACGCCGACTGCTTCAGGCGTAACGGCCGTGTCCCCCGCCAGTGCGCCAGATGATTCCGGCAGCGCCCCCATTCCCAACCCCACCCAGCCGCCTCAACCGGGCAGCAGCCGCGCCAACCCGATTCCGGTGGGAGAAACGGCCGTTACCGGCCGGTTTGCCGTCACCATTTTAGAAACCCTGCGCGGCGATGCGGCCTGGCAAGCCATCCATCTGGCCAATCCCTACAATGCGCCGGCGCCAGAGGGGTGGGAATATCTGCTGGTAAACATGCGGGTCGCCAATCAGGCAAGCGGCGAAGACAAACAGTATGTCGCGTTAAATGTAACGGGAGACGGCCGTGTCTTGCATTTTAACTTCGACAGCGGCGTTGTTTCGCCCGACCCGGTGCTGGAAACAAACCTGTCCGGCGGTGTGGAGAGCCAAGGCTGGGAAGCCTACCGCATCCGCCAGGGCGAAGGGAACCTCATCCTTGTTGTGGCTGATCAGGCAAACTATGAAACGCCGCCCACCTACATGGCCATCGACGAGGGCGCATCCGTTACCGTCGATCCATCCATCAGCCTGGCCCTTTCGCCCACCGAATGGGGTCTCGACCGGGCGCATCCGGTTCCCTTTGGGCAAACGGCTACCGGCGAAGATTGGCAAATCATTGTTGAGGATGTCATAGACGGCGATCAAGCCTGGGAAATGGTTTTAGACGCTAATCAGTTTAACGATCCGCCGCCCGATGGCTGGATGTATTTGGTCATCAAGGTGCGCGTGCGCTTCATCGGCCTGGCCGACGGCGAACAGACGATCAGTAAAAACGCCTTTTCGCTGCTTACAAATTCTGGCGAAGAACTGCCCGCGCCAATCGTGGTCAGCCCGGAGCCGGAGCTATTTTTTGATTTGTATGCGGGCGGCGAAGTGGAAGGCGTCATCGTGCTGCAAGCGCCAGCAGAGGCCAAAAACCTGACGCTTTATTTCGACCCACCGATGAACCAATCGGGCGTAAACGGCCGTTACCTGTCCGTGAGTCAGGGTCGCTAACCAACTCATCTACCCTCAAAACAAGGAGGCATCATTGCAATTCATTTCCATTGCCATCGGTGGCGCGGTCGGAGCCATTTTGCGTTTTATTGTGTCCGGACTGGCCTACGATTATCTCGGCAGCACGTTTCCCTGGGGCACACTTGTTGTTAATCTGATTGGCTGCTTTCTGATCGGATTTCTGTCCCAATTGTTCGAAAGCATGACCGTCTCCCCCAATACGCGGATGATGATTTTGGTAGGCGGGTTGGGCGCGTTTACGACGTTTTCCACTTACTCTCTGGAGAATGTCAATTTATTACGCGATGGTCAGATGTGGGTCGCGTTGGGCAATGTGGCAGCCAGCACTGTTTTGGGGGTTGTTTGTGTGTTTTTAGGCATCAGTTTAGCCAATTATGTGTTGACGCATTGAGGTAGGCGCATGAAATTACACGAGCAGGGTTTATTGTTACGCGTTTTTATTGGCGAATCGGATAAGTATCATGGACGGCCGTTATACGAGGTCATTGTCCACAAAGCCAAGGAACTGGAACTGGCCGGAGCCACTGTTTTGCGCGGCATCTCCGGCTTTGGCGCTCGAAGCAAATTACACAGCAGCAAGTTTTTACGCCTCTCATCCGATCTACCTCTGATTGTTGAAATTGTTGACAGCGAGGAATATATCAACCGCCTGCTGCCGTTTCTGGATGAAGCGGTGACCGATGGGTTGATCACCCTGGAAAAGGTGCAAGTCATCAAATATGCCTCTGGCGCGCCAAACGGCGATTAGCCGCCGCCGCGCCGCGCTTCGAATTCCTGAAATCACGGCGTATAATTAACTGCCATCATGGACGAAGAAACGATTTGGGAGTTTGTCTGGCCGGAAGTGGCCGCCGTCATTGAAGCCACCATGCGCGAGGATGAAACGGCCGTCATCTCTCATCTCGCTCCCGGTGGCACAGCCGCAGATTTAGGCGATTTGTTTGGCCTGACCGTGTTTGATATTCTCCTCAAAACCACGTTAGGCTACGATCAGCTAAATCTTACGCAGGTCGTGGAGACCGAAGACGGGGTTTTTATCGAATTTGCCTGGGAAGGATCGGCGGTCAGCGCCGCCGGTATGCCTGTGGACAAGGCGGTGTGTGTGCTGCTGCGGATGGTAAACGGCCGTTTCCGCATCACAGACATCAACCCCAGCAGCCTGAACCTTTACCTGACCGAAGCGCGGGCCAGAGCCGTGTTGGCCACCGCCAAAATCCTCAGCCAGCGCGACGCCTTGTCACCTGAGCCATGGGTGCTGCCATTAACTTTGTACGGCGGATTTCTGCCCTTGCCTTTGCGCCCCGCCAGCTTCCGTGATGCCATCGAAGCGCTGCTGCTGCCAGGTCTACAAAAGCGCGAATATGGCGTTTTGTCGTTGGTAAAAGCCAGGCGGCTGTGGCGCGATTTTAAAGCGGCGCAGCCGCTGCCAACCGGCAAACCGGCAGACTGGGCGGCGGCGGTAGAATGGGTGATGAGCGAGCAAAATTCACGGGCAATGCAGGAAACGGCCGTGGCCCAATGGTACGCCGCCACCCCCGCGAAACTACGCGCCCACGCCGCCGCCATCAAAAATACCCTGAGCATCACCGGCGTCGATCCTCGTTACGCCGAATGGCAAATGGTCGACGTGTTTTATCAAGAAGAATCCTGACACGTTTCACCCCCAGACAATCATTCGCGGTGACAATTGTCACTGGTCAGGACAGAAATTTGTGTCTATATTGAAGTTGATTTTGATTCATTTAGCAGGAAGGAAAACTCATGAGAACAAAAACAATTACCGACATTGACGTAGCAGGCAAAAAAGCGCTGGTTCGTGTAGACTTCAACGTCCCACTGAGCAGCAAAAACCCCAACGACAACATCACCGTCACCGACGACACCCGCATCCGCGCGGCATTACCAACCTTGAATTATTTATTAGACCACGGGGCCGCCCTCATCCTTTGCTCTCACCTGGGACGCCCAACCTCGGCTGCCGACAAGCAGTACGCCATGAACCCCGTCGCGGCGCGCCTGAGTGAACTGATCGGCCGTCCGGTACAAAAAATGGACGAAGTGGTCGGCGACAGTGTCACCGCAGCGGTGGCCGCCATGCAGCCCGGCGACATTATTTTGTTGGAAAACACCCGCTTTGAGCCGGGTGAAACCAAAAATAACCCCGAACTTTCGCAAAAACTGGCCGACCTGGCCGACGTGTACGTCGAAGATGCGTTTGGCTCTGTCCATCGCGCCCATTCCAGCACGGAAGGAGCCGCGCGGATGATTCGCGCCAAGGGCGGTCCGGCGGTAGCCGGTTTTCTGATGGGTAAAGAACTGGATGCGCTGGGCACGGCCGTTTCCGATCCGCCGCACCCCTACGTGGCCATCATGGGCGGGGCCAAAATCTCCGACAAAATCAAGCTCATCGAAAACCTGCTCAAAGTCGCCGATAAAATCCTCATCGGCGGCGGCATGGCCAATACCTTCCTCAAGGCGCAAGGCCATCAGGTCGGCAAATCGTTGGTGGAAGAAGACGCCATCCCCGAAGCCAAACGCCTGCTCAAACAGGCGGCCAACCGCATCGTATTACCCACAGATGTCATCGTCGCCCCGGAATTTTCCGCCGACGCTCCCGCCGAATTGGTTTCTGTATGGGGCATTCCCCAAGATCAGATGGCTTTGGACATTGGCCAGGACACCATCGAACGATTCAATGAAGAACTGCAAGGCGCGCAGTTGGTCATTTGGAACGGGCCGATGGGTGTGTTTGAATTTGATCGGTTTGCCGAAGGCACCAATGCCCTGGCCAAACTGCTGGCGGCTCTGACCAATCATGGCGTTCAGGTCGTCATTGGCGGCGGCGATTCGGCCGCGGCCGTGCGCAAAGCTGGCCTGGCCGACAAAATGACCCATATCAGCACCGGCGGCGGCGCAAGCCTGGAACTGTTGGAAGGCAAAGATTTGCCCGGCATTAGCGTGCTGGATAACAAGTAAATCTTTGAAGCCGGACGGGCAGATGCCTGTTCGCAACACACAACAAAAACGGGCTGGACAACCAGCCCGTTTTTATATGATAGTGGGGGAAACGGCCGTTCATCTCAAGAACCCTGCTCCTTATTCGGCGGCTCGGCCGGTTTCTCCGGTCCATCCGGCGTAAACCGATCCGCCAGCAAGGCAAACTGGGCGCTTAACCAGCGCAAGCCCTGCGCCGAACCCTTTTTGGCTTCTTCTTTCCAATCTGTTTCCTGCACCCGATTTTGCAGCGCCGTCGCCTGCTGGCGTGCTTGCTGCTCCATCGTATCGGCCATTTTGTTGGCCACGGCTTTGCTGCCTTTGGCCGCCAGCGCCGCCGCGCCGTCCGTCACCTTGCGGCGCGGCTCGCTGTCCCACGCCTTCTGCGCCAGTTCCGCCGCCTTATCGCCAACCTGTTTAGCGCCCGCCTTCACGTCCGGCGCGCTGCGCCCCGGTTTGTCCGGGATAAAAGGCAGGTCTTCCTCTTCAATCACAATGCGGATGGGTTCCTCTTGATTTGCCATAGCGTAAGTCTACTCCCTTTGGTAAGCTATCCCCAATACGCAGCCTGCCCAGAGCAAGTTGCAGAGAAGAATGGGACACGGATGAACGCGGATAAACACGGATGCAGATACCTCAGTTTGCACTTGGGCAACAATCGGTACGATTTTGTACCGAATCCGTCATTCTGAGCGGAGTCTGCGGAGCGAAGAATCCCCATGTTTCAGGGCACGTACGTCAAAGGGGATGCTTCGCTGCGAAGACTTCGCTCAGCATGACAGACTCGCGTAAAGATGAAAGACCAAATTCCGCAATCCGCAATCCAAAATCCGCAATCAGAAGGGGGTAGCATGGATTACGACGTCATCATCATTGGCAGTGGGTTTGGCGGCAGCGTGGCCGCTTTGCGGCTGGCCGAGAAGGGGTACCGCGTGGCCGTGTTGGAGCAGGGCCGCCGCATCCGACCGGCCGACATGGAGAAAGCGGATCAGGATCCGCGCGCCCTGTTCTGGCTGCCGGGGCTGGGGTTGAAGGGCTACTTCAGCCAGTGGTTTTTTCAGCACGCGACCATCGTGGGCGGGGTGGGCGTGGGCGGCGGCAGTCTGGTGTATGCGGCCGTTTTGCTGGACCCGCCGCCCGCTTTCTTCCGCGACCCGGCCTGGCGCGACCTGCACGCCGACTGGCGTGAGGAGCTGCGCCCCTATTACGCCATCGCCAAGCAGATGTTGGGCGTGACGCCCAATCCTTATTTTGCGGAGATGGATGAGTATTTGCGGCAAACGGCCGTTTCCCTGCAAGCCGCCCATACCTTCGACACCGTGCCCCTGGGCATCTACATGGGCCAGCCAGACGTCACCGCGCCCGACCCGTTCTTCGACGGCCGTGGCCCGGCGCGCACCGGCTGCCGCCAGTGCGGCCAATGTCTCACCGGCTGCCGCTTCAACGCCAAAAACAGCCTGGACAAAAACTACCTCTATCTGGCCGAGCAGTTGGGCGTGCAGGTTCTGCCGGAGCGGCAGGCGACCCTCATCCGCCCGATTGCCGGCGGCTATGCCGTGGAGATGCGCCATCCGTTTAACCGCTGGGTGCGTTATGCGCCGCTGCGCGCCGGAAAGGTGGTGCTGGCGGCAGGCGTGCTGGGCACGCTGAAACTGCTGTTTCATAATCGGGACGTGGCGCGCACGCTGCCGCGCGTTTCGGCGCAGTTGGGGCGGGTGGTGCGCACCAACAGCGAGGCCATCACCGGCATTTTGTCCCATCGGCCAGACGCGAAGCTGGCGGAGGGCGGCCCGGCCATCACCTCGCACTTTTACGCCAACGACCACACGCACATCACGCAAAATCGCTTCCCGCCCGGCTACACCTTCATGAAGTGGTACACGGGGCCATTGGTGGATGGGACACGGCCGTTCCCCCGCGCCCTGGAAACGTTAGCCAGCTATCTGCGCCAGCCGGGGCAGGCCACGCTCTCGCCGCGCAGCGCCAACTGGCACCAGCGCATCAGCGTGCTGTCCACGATGCAGGTGTTGGATAACCAGATTGGGTTTACCTACGGCCGTTCCCCCCTCACCGGCTTCCGTTATGGCCTGCAAACCGCCACCGCTTCCGGCAAACGCGCCCCCGCCTTCATCCCCGAAGCCAACGAAGCGGCGCGCCTGTTCGCCCAACACAGCGGCGGCGTGGCGCAAAACACGCTGCTGGAAAGCGTGGGCAATCTGTCCATCACTGCCCACATTCTCGGCGGCTGCCACATCGGCGGCGCGCCGGACGAGGGCGTGATTGATGCCAACCACGAAGTGTTTGGCTACCCTGGCCTGTACGTGGTCGATGGCTCGGCCATCCCGGCCAACGTGGGCGTGAACCCCAGCCTGACCATCACGGCGCTGGCGGAACGGGCCATGAGCCGCATCCCGGCGCGGGGAGTGTAGGGGTGAGCGGGTGATGGGGTGAGGGGGTGAACGGCCGTCCCCGTGTTCTCAATGGTTATCCCCGTGTTCTCTATAGTCATCCCCGTGGGGATGAGGGCAAAATGGCTGGTGCACGGCACAAAATGGCCGGTGCACGGCGCAAAATGGCTGGTGCATGGCATAGAATGGCTGGTGCACAGGGCAAAATGGGTGGTGCACGGCGGGTTTGGCTTCATACATGATGCGTGATGCGTGAAACCTCTCTGGTCACGCATCACGCTTCACGCATCAGGGGCCTGCTATGGCCACAGCAGCAGGCGCAAGACCTCGCCAGAGCAGGGCAACCAAAGCAGCTCCCGCTCTCCCCTCTCCAAAAAAGAAAGCCCCTCCTGGAACTGCCAGAAGGGGCTTTTCGTGAGATAAGATTGGACCAATCTGGAGATTGGTCCAATCTGTGGTCGCGTTAGCCAACCTTGATCTTTTCCGACACATCTTCCTGCGGCATAATGATCCACAGAATGAGGTAAATCAGGATGCCATGCCCGCCGAGCAAAGTCAGCAGCACAAACACCAGGCGAACCAGAGCCGGGTCTACGGCCAGGTAATCGGCCAAGCCAGCGGCGACACCGGCAACCATCACATCACTATTTGAACGGGTCAATTTTTTGCTCATCGTTAATTCCTTCCTTGTTTGCTACGGGCATCTTGTGGCCCGGTATTGGTAAACTTGAATCGTTACACAACCTATTACGCGCCGCCGCGCGTAGAGTTGTGCGATTTTTTGTAAACTCTTTTACAGGGAGCTAGAGCGAGAGCTAGAGCGAGAGGAAGAAGGCGTGAAAGACTCTCGCTCTCGCTCTTGCTCTAGCTATCGGAGACAGACCATGAAGCCCAAAGTGTACGTGACGCGGCATTTGCCGGAGCAGGCGTGGCGGGAGCTAACGGCCGTTTGCGACGCCGCCATCTGGGACGAAGAATTCCCGCCGCCCTATGAAGAAATCGTGGCCAACATAGCCGACAAAACAGGCCTGCTCTGCCTGCTGACGGACCAGATCGACGCGAAGTTGATGGACGCTGCGCCGCAGCTCAAGGTGATCAGCCAGGTGGCCGTGGGCTACGACAACATCGACGTGGCCGCCGCCGCCGCGCGGGGCATCCGCGTGGGCAACACGCCCGGCGTGCTGACGGAGGCGACGGCCGATTTTGCCTTTGCCCTGCTGCTGGCCGCCGCCCGGCGCGTGGGCGAAGGGGTGGATTATGTGCGCGACGGCCGTTGGCAAACCTGGGGCCTGACGCTGCTGTTGGGCCAGGACGTACACGGGGCGACGTTGGGCATCGTCGGGTTGGGGCGGATTGGGCAGGCAGTGGCCCGGCGGGCGCGGGGCTTCGACATGCGCGTGCTCTACCATAGCGCGGCGCGCAAGCCGGAGGCGGAGCATGCGCTGGGCGTGGAATACGCCAGCCTGGACGATCTCCTGCGGCAGGCGGATTTTGTGTCGCTGCACGTCAACCTGACGGCGGCGACGCGCGGGCTGATTGGGGCGCGGGAGTTGGGGCTGATGCAGGAAACGGCCGTGCTCATCAACACGGCGCGCGGCCCGGTGGTCGATACAGACGCGCTGTACGCCGCTCTGCAAAGCGGCCAGATCGCCGCCGCCGCCCTGGACGTCACCGACCCGGAGCCGCTGCCCGCCGATCACCCGCTGCTGGCGCTGCCCAACGTGCTGGTTGTGCCCCACATCGCCAGCGCCACCGTGAGCACGCGCACACAGATGGCCCTGATGGCCGTGCGCAACCTCATCGCTGGCGTGCGCGGCGAGCCGCTGCCGTTCCCAGTGGGGTAACTGGGAGACTGGAGATTGGAGATTGGAGATTGGAGATTGGAGATTGGAGACTGCACAGTCTCCAGTCTCAGTAGCTTAAAAAACCTCAACGCAAAGGGGCAAAGGGGGGAAAGACGCAAAGTTTTCCTCGTATAAATCAGCTTTTCAGTCTGAAACGTACCTATCATAAAACAAAAAATCTTTGCGCCTCTGCTTCTTTGCGTTCTTTGCGTTAAGTTTGCTTGATTTTTTAAACTACTGAGATTGGAGACTGCCCAATCTCCAGTCTCTAATCTCCCCTCTCTTCCCCCCGCTCATCCCAATCAAACCCCTGCTTCACGGCAAACGGGCGGAAGCCGCGTTGTTGCAGGATGGGGCGGCTGTTGTCGTTGGCGTTGACCCAGAGGAAACGCGCGCCGCGCTGCCGGGCTTCGGCGGCGCGGGCAGCGACGAGGGCACTGTACAGCCCCCAGCCGCGAAAGGCGGGCAGGGTGGCCCCGCCCCACAGGCCGACAAACTGGCTGCCCGTCGGGAAGTGGCTCCAGGCGCAGCTGGCCGGCTCATCGTTGACGTAGGCGGCGTACAGGCTGATGAAGTCGGGATGATGGGTCAGGTAATCGGTGAATTGGGTGGTGAGCCAGGTGAAATCGCCGTCCCACACGGCCGTTAACACCCCCACCACATCGGCAATTTCATACACAGTTGTCAGGCGGCGCACGTCCACCGACCAGGTTTCGGGAAAATCGTCCGGCAAATCGGCCGTTTCCAGAACCAGCAGCGTTTCCGGCTCGTCGGCGACAAAGCCATGGTCTACCAGCCGCGCTTTCAGGTCGGGCGGCGCGTCGTGATGGAGGGCCTGCCAGGTGAAACGCGGGCGTTCCAGGGTGCGGAAGCGGTTGATTTGGGCCTGGATGGCGGCGTCGGCGGTAACGGCCGTCAGGTCACTGTACACCACGTTGCTCAGCCGCTCCGGCCGCCGGCTGACGTGGCGCACCACGCCGTCGCTTTCCTCGCGGATGTACATGGGGGGAACGGCCGTGCGCCGTTCCTGGGCGTCAAACAAAGCCAAAATGTCGTTGGTGTTCATGGTTTAAGTAGTCTTCAGATTGGTCCAATCTTTGAGATTGGACCAATCTTGGGTCGTAAAATTAGCTTTTGCGAAAGACGTAGATAGCCCAGCCGAGGGTGTGACGGCCGTAGCGCAGATATTCATCCTGTCCGCCGCGCACGCGGGCCAGCAGTTCCGGCACGTCCGGGTCGTCGGGATGTTCGCGGGCATATTTCTCGCTGGCATACCATTGCAGCCCTTCATACGTGTCCCACTCATCGAGATTGCTCACCAGGGTATAAATCAAATTCAGGCCCAAGTCCTGCCCGGCGGCCGCGTTTTCATAGTGGCTGCCAAAGGTATGGGCGCTGAATCCGGCCAGTTCCAGGTAAGCGGGATCGGGTTCCTGCAAGAAGTACGGCTCGCCCACCACAAGCCAGCCGCCCGGTTTGGTCATCCGCTTCAGGGCTTGCAGCGTGCCCGCGTGGCCGTCGAAAATCCAACTGGCACCCAGGCAGAGCGTCAGGTCGAAGCTTTCCGGCTCGTCGGGCCGGTAATCGGCGCCGCCCATTTCCAGAAAGGTGATGTCGGCTTGCGGCGCGCGCTGCGCCAGCTTGGCTTGCGCGTCGCGGATGCAGTAGGGCGAAATATCCACCCCCACGCCGCTGACGCCGCACTGCTCGGCCAGCCGGATGAGCAGCTCGCCTTTGCCGGTAGCCAGTTCCAGCACCCGGTCGCCCGGCGACAGGCGCAGCAGGTCGATGAGGCGCTGGAATTTTTCCAGGCTGCTGGGATTGCAAATGACGTGTTCTTTGTGGGTAATGTCGAAAAATTTCCAGGTTTCCATGTTTGTCCTTTTTGAGAGAGATTGGAGACTGGAGATTGGAGACTGTCTTGATCTCCAGTCTCTAGTCTCCAATCCCACTTATTGCTCCATGCACCATTCAATCAGGCGGCGCACAAAATCGCCGGTAGGATAGGGTTTGCTGTCGTGTTTCCAGCGCGGCACTTCGATTTGTTTCGCGCCCGGCTGGCGCGGAAACTGCGGCCCTTCTACCCGCAGGTAAGTGTGCGGTTCGCCGGGCTGCGGCAGCCGGTAGTGGACGATGAACTGTTTGTTGCTGCTGATGATGTGCAGCACACGCACTTTTTGGGGTTCGACAAAGCCTTGTTCGGGCAGCCAGGCGTCCATCTCGTTGACGTACCAGAGATACTGCCGCCCTTTGTAATTGACTTTGCGTAAGCCTTTTTTGCTAACTGCCATGGTTACCTTCCAACTATTCGCCATTCACATCGCCGTGCCAGAGCCGCTGCATCTCCGGCGACGTGGCCAGCAGGTGTTCCAGCGTGCCCTGGGCTTCGATACGGCCGTCTTTCATTACCACCAAATGGTCTGCCTGCTGCAGCGCCAGCCGCCGGTGGGAAACGACCAGGCAACTGATTGCGGATTTCGGATTTCGGATTGCGGATTCTCTTCCATTCCGCAATCCGCAATCCGCAATCCGCAATCCATCCCAGAGCTGCCGCTCCGTTTCCACGTCCAGGGCGCTGGAGAGGTCATCGAAGACGAGCAGGTCGGCGGGGCGGGCCAGCATGCGGGCGGCGGCGGCGCGCTGCACCTGCCCGCCGGACAACCGCACGCCGCGCGGCCCAACGATGGTGTCCAGCCCATTTTCCAGTTGGGCGATGTCGGGGGCGAGAACGGCCGTTGCCACCACCCTTTCCAAATCCACGTTCTCCTCCGGCAGCCCAAACAGAATATTATCACGCAAGGTTTCGCTGAACAGGCGCGGCACCTGCGGCGTGTAGGCGCTGTGCGGCGGCGTGAAAAACGTCGCCGGGTCTGTCACCAATTCGCCATTCCAGAAAATCTCGCCGCCGTCCGGGGGCAGCAGCCCCAACAGCACGCGCAGCAGCGTCGTCTTGCCGGAGCCAATGCGCCCGGTGATGACGGTAAAAGAGCCGCGTGGAATGGCGAGGGAGATGTCGTGGATGCCGTGATTCGTGGTGCGTGATGCGTGATGCATGATTCGTGATGCGTGACCCGTGTCCGGTGTTTCGGGTGACGGGCTGTGAGTGGCGGAATACGGATAGCGATAAGACAGGTTTTTGATTTCCAGCAGGTGCAGGGAGGCAACGGCCGTTTCTTTTTCTTTCTTTGCGTCCTCTGCGTCTTTGCGTTGAAAATCTTCATGCAAATCGCCGTGCACCACCAGGCTTGCCGGCGGCGCGTCCGGGGTGATGGCCTGCAGGCGGTCCAGCACCACCCGCTGTTGCGCAATCT
Organism: Chloroflexota bacterium; assembly: GCA_029559155.1. GTDB lineage: Bacteria > Chloroflexota > Anaerolineae > Promineifilales > Promineifilaceae > Leptovillus. The sequence goes on along the minus strand of JAKQCM010000120.1, from coordinate 111 downwards.
CCGAGATGTAGCTGCCCACCATCGCCGGGAAACGAGAAACGAAGAAGAGGTAGCTGCTGAAGAGAACAAAATCGCCCACGGTGAAATCGCCGCGCGACAGGCCAATCCCGG
>JAKQCM010000095.1 GCA_029559155.1 Chloroflexota bacterium | reverse complement strand
GTGAGTTTGGGAATTAACGGTTCAGGGGCAATCATCCAGCCCAGGCGCAGCGCCGGGGCCAGAATTTTGGAAAAGGAACCGAGGTAAAAGACCCAATCATCGTCGAAGGCCCGTAATGGCGGTTCCAGGTGGGAATCATAGTGCAGGAAGCCGTAGGGGTCGTCTTCGATGATGGGCAAGCCGTAGGCGCGGGCCAGGGAAACCAGCCGCTGCCGCTTATCGGGGCTGATGCTGACGCCGAGTGGGTTGTGGGCGTCGGGAATCACGTATAAAAAGGCGGGGCGCGCGCCGTCCGCCAGGACCTGCTCAATCGTTTCCACGTCGATGCCGGTTTCCAGGTCGGTGGGCACGGGCAGGATGTGGGGGCGGTAGGGGGCGACGGTTTGTTGGATGCCGGGATAGACGATTTCTTCGAGCAGCACCTCGCCGCCGGGGTTTAGGAACAGCCGGGTGAGGATGTCCAGCCCTTGCTGCGCGCCGGTCGTCAGGAAGACCTGCTCCGGTGTGATCTGCACGCCGCGTTCGGCCATCAAGCCGACGATGTGGATCTTCAGCGCTTCGAGCGGCGGGCCATATTGCAGCGCTTTCGGGTCGGCGGCCAGGACTTGCTGCAAGGCGGCGGCGTAATCGGCCGTGGGGAAAAGGGCGGGGTCGGGCAGGCCGCCGGCGAAGGATAAAATGCCGGGCCGGGCAGTGATGGCGATCATCTGCCGCAGCACGGAGCGGCTCATGGAGTGGGTCCAGTCGGCCAGGGTTATTTCGTGGGTGGGAGTGGGAAGGATCATTTTTTGTATCCATAAATACCCTAAGGGTTTGGTTCTAAACCCTTAGGGTGTTTTTTCATTTATAGAGGCACGGCCGTTGTCGTCTTAATCTCGCTCAGGACGAGGCTGGTATGGATTTTGTCCATGCCGGGTACGGGGGTCAGAGTTTCCAGAATAAACTGTTCCAGGTGTTTGCGGTTGTGGACGATGACTTTGAGCAGGTAATCAGATTCGCCGGTGAGGTGATAGCCTTCCAGCACTTCGGGCATTTCTTTGACGGCCTGGCGGAAGGCGGCGACGGCCGTTGGGTCATGCCGCGCCAGCGTTACCTGCACAATGCACATCATGTCATACCCGACGGCCTCGTGGTTGACCAGCGTGACATACTTGTCAATCACGCCCGCCTCTTCCAGTTTGCGGATGCGTTTTTGCAGGCCGGGCGGGGAGAGTTCCACCCGCCGTGCCAGCTCGGCGTTGCTGATGCGCGCGTCTTCCTGCAAATAGGTCAGCAAAATACGGTCGATTTCATCCAAGGATCCATTCATTCGTTCACTCTCCCTTGGTTGGGATAATGAACGAATTGTAATGAAATGGTAAATAAAAAGCAACGAATTTGCTGATAGGGTTAATAAATTGATTGATTTGAGGCCCAAAGGGTTTGTAAGCCAAAACCCTTTGGGCTTGGCGTTCAGGCCGTTGGGGGGATGACACGCATAGGCCATTTGCCTTGTTTGCTGTGCAGATAATTGGCTCGATGACGGGCAAATTCAGCGTCAAGGGTCGAAAGGGGAGCCAATACGCCATCGTCCAAAACCACATCCGGGTCGATGGCCCGCAGCTTGGTGCTGACCTGGAAGGTGGGGTTTTCTTCATCCCAGGCAAAGCCGGTGGCCGGGTGGACCAGGCGCAGCGTGGTTTGTAATTCGGTGTCCGGGTGGGCGTGGAGTTTGGCCCACATGGGCTGGTCGATGCCCCAAATGTCGGTTTCGCTGATGGCGCCGATGGCCAACCCGCGCCGAATGGCCTGGGCGGTGAGTTCGTACAGGCCCACTTCGCGGAAGTTGGCCCAACTGGCATCGTCGGCGGCGATGAAGGTGTAGCCGAGCCATCGGGCGGATTCCAAGGTGTTGGTGGCGATACGGCCGTTTGCCGCCACCAGATGATCGAGCGCGGTCTGGAGCTGAACGGCCGTGGCCAGTCCTAACCCGCGCGCATCGCGCAGAAAATAATCCAGCCGGTCGGCGCACAGCCGCGGCGATGGCTGCTCCAACAGCGGAAAATCTTCCTCGTGTAAAAAGTCTTGCCAGTCGTAGCCATGACGGGCCAGGATGCCCGGCACGTCGGTTTGCGCCAAAAATTCTTCCTTCTTTTCGTCGTGGTAGCTCTGGCTGTCGTGGCCGTCGAAGACGTAATCGATAACGTGACTGAAGGCGGTGTGACTGGCGTCGTGCAGCAGCGCGGCGATTTGCTCGGCCAGCGAGCCATTCAGGCGGCGTACCAGCAGCATCGCTCCCACAGAATGATCAAAACGCGTGACCGGCTCGGTGATGCCAATGAGGGCGCTGACGCCGTGTTGGAGCACGCCTTGCAGGCGGCGCATGGTCGCAGACGCCAGCAAATCCAGCAAAACAGGTTCTTCAATTGTGATGAGACCGTAAACGTTGTCGTAGTAATCCATATTTTTTTCTTGTATCGTGTCTCCTTCTGGTATCATTAGGCAAGAAAGCATCCGGCCCGATCGACAATCATAACCCGTTTGCCGGGCGAGTGAAACCATCAGCTTATGAAAAAATACGCCTTCTTGTTTCTATTTTTACTGAGCGGCTTGATTGGCTGCCAGAGCGGTGAAAAACCGACGCCGACCCCATTTCCAACAGCGCCGGCTCTAGGTACGATGCCGGTTGTGCCGGTTGGCGCAAAGGGCATCCCGGTCAGTCTGGCCGATTTGTTGGCTAACCCGGAATTTTTTGAGGGGACGTTGGTTGAGGTGACGGGGGTGTACGGCCGTCAGCCACGCCTGGTTTGTGGTCAGGACCCGCACGCCTCACCGGCTACCTGGACACTGCAAGACGGCGAGTCGCTCATTCAGGCCGGCGGGTTCGACGATCCGTTGTATGAATTGTTTCCGGTTGGCCTGACGATGACCGTGCTGGGCAAGGTGGTTCATTGGCAGGGACCGGTGGGCTGCGGCAAACAGGCCGTGCCGAAAGATTTCTGGTATCTGGACGTAACGCATCTGATCAACCCCAGCCAATTGGCGCGGGTAACGCTGACGCCCTTTTTGGGGGAAGAACCGGCCGTAGAGCCAACGCCGCAGGAAGCGCCGATTCAGGAAATTGGACCGCCGATTGTTGCGCCAACGGCCGTTTCCGCTGCGCCAACCGTCCTCATTCCCACCGACTTTGCCGTACCGGTTTTGCCAACGGTTACGAGTTCGAATGAATTCACAGGCACGCTCGTAACAACCACGCCCATCAACCAGATAACCGTGACGCCCAACGTTGTCACGACTGGCACGACCATTGGCGCAACGCCATCGCTGGCGGTGAGCCTGACCCCCTCGTTGACGCCGCGTCCCGGCACAACTTCTACGCCTACAGCCACTGTTCCACCCAATAGCACCGCCACCACAGCTCCCAAACCCACCTTCGTGGATCGCGGCAGCATGAACTACTACGACGCCTTCTCTGATAAATTTGGCGCCAATGAAGCCCACAACTGGACCGTGTTTTTGGAGGCAGGCCTGCCGATTACCGTGAGTGTTGTGGCCGAGCCGGAAATCGATCTGGGGCTGCGGATGCTTTCGCCGACCGGTGCGGTGCTGGTGGATCGGAATCAGGTTCCCGCCGGTCAGGTGGAATCGCTCAGGTTAGATGTGACGGTTGATGACGATTATGTCATCCAGGTGTATACCCTTGGCGGCCAGAGCGGCCGTTATTACATTTCTTTGTGGAATGAAACCGGCGATTACCGCCCGATGGGGACGCTGCAATCTGGTGTGGCGCGCAGCGGCACGGTGAATGATGTCACCACGCACGTCTGGTTCTTTAAAGCCGAGGCGGGACAGACGATCAATGTGCAAACCACATCTGCTTCCGGCAGCGATTTGCTGCTGCTTTTGCTCAATCCAAACGATGAATTGTTGACGTACCAATCGAAGACGATTTCCAATTTCCGCCTGGAGGATTCTGGCTGGTTTGCTCTGGAAGTGGAGGAGTATTTGCTGACGCTGAATACGTATCAACTGACGATGACGCTGCAGTAAACGGCCGTCTCTCTCCTCGTTCCCATGCCTGTTAACGCTTCTCATAGATTCCTGTGGTATGCTGCGCCGTCATGGAACCCGTACACATTCTCCTGGTAGGTGATGATCCCCTGGCCCGCATGGGTCTGGCTATGCTGCTTGGCGGCCAGCCGGACTGCGTTGTGGTTGGGCAGGTAGCCAGCACGGTATTTATGGACGATTTTGGCAATCTGGATGATCTGCCGGATGTGGTGGTTTGGGATGTGGGCTGGGCGGTGGTCGATGGGCTGCCGGTGTGGGAGACGATTCCTGTGCCGGTGGTGGCTCTGGTGGCCGATGAAGGGCAAACGGCCGTTCTCTGGTCGGCGGGTGTGCGGGCGCTGCTGCGGCGGGATATGGATTTAGACCGGCTGTGGACGGCCGTGCAGGCTGCCGTGCATGGCCTGATTGTCTTGGACCCGGAACTGAGCGCCGGATTGATAACGGCTGTCTCCCCCATCACCCACCCGGCCGATGACCTGACACCGCGCGAACTGGAAGTTTTGCAGCATCTGGCCAAAGGGTTGACCAACAAAGCCATCGCCCAACGACTGGCCGTCAGTGAACATACCATCAAATTCCACGTGAACGCCCTCATGGGCAAACTCGGGGCGCAGTCGCGCACTGAGGCGGTTGTGCTGGCTACTCGCCAGGGCCTCATTGTGCTTTAGCCCGCTTAATTATTTTTCTGTTCCTACCCATTTTTCCAGGTTCTGCCCCATCAAACAGGCGATGTACACGGCCGTTACCCCTGTTATGCTTGTCAGTACTTAGCGAGACCCCAAGGGTTTTTAAAAACCCTTGGGGTATTCAGAAAACTTGACATTCTCAGGAGAAAAACAAATGGCAAACGTATTAGCTGAATTATCCGACACCCTGGCCAACACCGTCGCCGCCGCCGGGGCGAGCGTGGTGCGTGTTGAAGGCCGGCGGCGCATTCCGGCTACCGGCATTATCTGGTCGGCCGATGGGTTGATTGTTACCGCCCACCACGTTGTCGCGCAAGATGAGAATATCCAGGTAGGGCTGCCCGACGGCCGTGTCGTGGCCGCCACCCTGGTCGGACGCGATCCGTCTACCGATACGGCCGTGCTGCGCGCCGCCGCCACCGACCTGACCCCGCTCACCGAAAGCAACAAACAGGAATTGGGCGTGGGCAACCTGGTGTTGGCGCTCGGCCGTCCGGGCAAAACCGTGCAGGCCACGTTGGGCATTGTGTCTGCTCTGGGCGATGGTTGGCGCACGCGCATGGGCGGCCAGATCGACCGTTATCTGCAAACCGACGTGGTGATGTACCCTGGCTTTTCCGGTGGACCGCTGGTGGATGCGCACGGCCGTCTGGCCGGCATGAACACTTCGACGCTAATGGGCGGCGTGAGTCTGGCCATTCCCACGTCCACGCTGGCGCGAGTGGCCGATGCTTTGGTGGCCGACGGCCGTATGAAACGCGGTTATCTCGGCGTCAGCACACAGCGCGTCAAGCTGCCCACCGAACTGCGCGAACAATTGGGCCAGAAAACCGGCCTGCTCATCGTCTCCGCCGAACCCAACAGCCCGGCGTCGGCTGCCGGCCTGACTCTGGGCGATACGATTGTGACCCTGGATGGCGAAAAAGTGCGCGACCATGATGATTTGTTGGCTTTGTTGAGCGGCGATCGTGTGGGAACGGCCGTGCCGGTTGGCGTTGTGCGCGGCGGGCAGGTGCAGCCAATGCAAGTGACGATTGGCGAGCGAGAGTGAGCGTCTTTTCCTCGACGAGAGGGTTCGGGAAAATGTATGTTACCCAACACCATTAACAAAGAGATGACGGCCGTTATCGAACAAGTGCGGCGCAGTCTGGTGCATCTGACGAATGGCAGCCAGGGCAGCGGCGCCGGCACGATCTGGCACGCCGATGGGTTGATTCTGACGAACGCCCATGTGGTTCAGCGGCATGCGCCCCAGGTGGTTTTGGCCGACGGCCGTGTCTTTTCCTCCCGCCTGTTGGCCTACGATGAAGCGCTCGATCTGGCCGCGCTGTCCATCGACGCCCATGAGTTGCCAACCATCGAACTGGGCAATTCGCGCCAACTGCGCCCCGGACATTGGGTGATTGCCATTGGCCATCCCTGGGGTGTGTTGGGGGCGGCGTCGGCGGGTACGGTCATCGACGTAGGCGTGCCGTTGGAACTGCCGCGTTATCCAGGGGATCTGATTCAGGTGGGTTTACAACTGCGACCGGGTCATTCTGGCGGGCCGATGGTGGATGGAAACGGCCGTCTCGTGGGCATCAACACCATGATCGCCGGACCGCAAGTCGGCCTGGCGATTCCCCTCCACACCGCCAAACAATTCCTGCGCGACCACCTCGGCCGCGCCTCAGAAAAATCAGAATCGCACCACAGATAACACGGATTAGACGGATTTTTGGAGCACACCCCAAAAATCCGTCTAATCTTGTCTTAGTTAACCATTTAACGCCCGGAGAGCCAGTTTCCGCCGCTGAAGCGCTGCTCTGTCCAGGGGTCGGCTTCGTTGTGGTAGCCGGCGTTTTCCCAAAAGCCCGGCTTATCGCTGGCGCGAAATTCCAGTCCGCGCAGCCATTTGCCGCCCTTCCAAAAATAGGCTGTTTTGGGTTCGCTGCGGTCGGCAAAGCTGCCAATCACCCCACGCAGCGGATAGCCATGGTCGGGCGTCAGCGGCTGGCCGTCAAAATGTGTCGCCAGGAGAAAATTGTCTTGCAGCACCAAATCCAGCGGCGTGTTGGTGGTGTAATTGAATTCGCAGTGCTGCACCACGTACTTTGCCTCGGACTTGAGCTTGATAAACCCTTCGTCAATTAAGGTTTTGATGGAGACGCCTTCCCAGGTGGTATCATATTTCGACCAGCGGGTGACGCAGTGAATGTCCATCAACACTTTAGTGCGCGGTAATTGGTTAAAGGCCTCCCAAGACCATAATCTATCTTCTTCTACCTCGCCGAATACCCGAAAATTCCAGGTAGCCAGATTAACTTTGGGTACAGGCCCGTAGTGGAGTACCGGAAATTTTTGAGTGAGTGATTGGCCGGGCGGCAGACGGTTCATGCTGCGCACGGAATCTTCAGCTTCGCGTCTGGCAAATGGGTTTTTCATGTTTGTCTCCTCGATTGCGGGATTTTATTCCTATGATTGGAGTGAGTGTAAGGCAAATTTCTTACACAAGCGTTACGCCCGCTTAAACATTGGATGAAAGCAGAATCATTCTGGTCATTTTCTCTGGTTCCACCACAAATTGGCAATCTTTACCCTACCAGCCAACGGCCGTGCCGTCATTCCTCGGTTCGCTGCCGCCAATAAGCACGCCACTGTCCAAATCGCGCACAATCACCTGCCCGCCGCCATAATGAAACGGCGTTTCGCCGGGGTAGAGTTGATGACCGCGCCGCTGCAAATCGGCGCGGATGGGGTCGGGAACGGCCGTTTCCAGGCCAAATTCCAGCCCATGCAGCCAGTTAAAACGGGGCGCATCCAGCGCTGTTTGCGGGTCCATGCCAAATTCCACCAGATTTAGCCCTACCTGCAAATGGCCCTGAGGCTGCATAAAGCCGCCCATCACGCCAAAACTGCTCCACGCCTGCCCATTTTTGGTGATGAAACCGGGGATGATGGTGTGATACGGCCGTTTCCCCGGCGCGGCTTCATTTGGATGCCCAGGTTCCAGGCTGAAGTTCGCTCCCCGATTTTGCAACTGCACACCTGTCGTGCCCGCCGTCAGGCCGCTGCCAAAACCCATATACAGGCTTTGAATCCAGCTCACCATATTGCCCTCGCCATCGGCAACGGCCAGATAAACGGTGTCGCCATGACGCGGCGGGCTGCCCGCCAGCGGTGGGCGTGCGCGATCCGGATTGATCAGGCTGCGTCGTTTTTGCGCGTAGACATCAGATAACAAACCTGCAAGCGGCACATCGGCGTGGCGTGGGTCGGCAATGTAGGCGTGCGCGTCGGCGAAAGCCAGTTTAATGGCTTCCATCAGGACGTGGTAATAGTCGGCCGAGCCGTAGCCTAGCGCCGGCAAATCGAATCCTTTGACAATGTTCAGGGCCAGCAGCGCCGTCAGCCCTTGACCGTTGGGTGGAATTTCGTGGAAGGCGAAGCCATCGCCATAACTGGTCTGGATGGGAGTTACCCATTCCGGCTGGTAGGCGGCCAGGTCGGCCTGAGTCAGGACGCCGCCCGCCGCCTGTACGCACTCGGCAATCTGGCGGCCGATGTCGCCCAGATAATAGGCATCGGGGCCGTCTTGGGCGATGGCGCGCAAGGTGCGGGCAAACTCAGGATTTTGGAAGCGCGCGGCGGGTTGGGGGGCACGGCCGTTTGACAGCCAGACACGCCGCGAATCAGGGTGAACGCTCAATTTTTCGGTGGAAGCTTCCCAGGCGCGGGCAATGCGCTGGCTAACCGGGAAACCTTGTTCCGCGTAGTGGATAGGACGCTGCAAAAGGGTGTCCAGCCCCATCGTGCCGAATCGCGCCAGAGCAGCCTGCCAACCGCGCAAACTGCCAGGCACCGTCACGGTGAGCGCGCCGGTCTGAGGCATCTGATCGTAGCCTTGCGTGCGCACAAAATCGGCCGACAGTCCCTGCGGTGCGGGACCGCTGGCGTTGAGGCCATAAAGCCGACGCTCTTTGGCCGACCAGATGAGCGCGAATGCGTCGCCGCCAATGCCGGTAGACGAGGGTTCTACAACGCATAGGGTAGCCACGGTTGCGATGGCTGCGTCTAAAGCATTGCCACCGGCTTTGAGGGTATCGAGTCCGGCCTGGGCGGCCAGGGGTTGGCTGGTAGCTACCAGTCCGTTGGCGGCGATGATGTTGGAACGCCGGCTGGGAAAAGAAAACGTTTCAAAATTCATGGAAGGTTTGTCCTTTGGGTAGGATAAAAGCGGCCAAATAGTTGACGTAAAATTTTTCTTGACATCGAACACCTGTTCGTCTATAATAACAGAACAAATGAGCGATTGTCGGCCACGTCGAGTTATTTTGAATGGTGAACGGCCGTCTGTCAAGGAGTCATTGACATGAGCAAAAAGCCTTTATCCAAAAGACAGCAAAACATTCTCCAATTTATTTGGGAATATCGAGAGGAACATTTCCGTCCACCAACGATTCGTGAGATCGGTTCGGCTGTTGGGATCAGTTCCACCTCGGTTGTCAATTACAATCTCACAAAACTCGAAGAACGGGGCTACTTAAGCCGTGACGCTGAAGTATCGCGGGGGATTAGTTTTACCGATAAGGCCCAAAAATTTTTAGGGATCATGACCGAAAAGGCGACAGAAGCCAAAGCGATTGTTGTAGAAAGCGTCAGCAATCTGGTGAAAATCCCGCTGGTTGGTAACATTGTCGCCGGTTCGCCTATTGAAGTGGGTAACGATGGCTTCGCCGTCTATGACGAAGAAGACGCCATCGAAGTAAGTACTACCATGCTCAAAGGCCGTGTAGACGACTTGTTTGCGCTGCGGGTGAACGGGGAGTCCATGATTGACGCTATGGTGAATGATGGCGATATCGTAATTATGCGGAAGCAAGAGACGGCGAAGAATGGTGATATGGTGGCCGTGTGGTTAGCTGGCGACACGACGACTTTGAAATATTTCTTCTATGACGGCGACCGCATCCGGCTGCAACCGG
>JAKQCM010000094.1 GCA_029559155.1 Chloroflexota bacterium | reverse complement strand
CGACGGGGATGTCGGGCATGGGCGTGGTGGTGAGCATCTGGCGGCGCAGCGGGGTGATGGGTAATGGCGCGCCGACCATATCGCCGATCACGCCGGCCCAGGGGCCGGCGGCGTTGACGATGGTTTGGCAGGCGATACGGCCGTTCTGGGTCTGCACGGCCGTCACGCGCCCGCCGCCGGTTTCAATGCCGGTAACGGGCGTGTCGGTAAACGCCTGCACGCCCAGCCGCCGCCCGGCGGCAATATAACCGGCCACCACGCCGTTGGGGTCGGCCAGGCCATCACCAGGATGGAAACTGCCTGCCAGAACATCGTCGGCGGCCAGTTGGGGCACACGCCGCCGCACTTCATCGCCATCCAACCACTGCGTGGGCACGCCCAACCGGTTTTGCATGGCCACATTGTGCCGAAAAACAGCCACATCTCGCTCGTTGGTCAGCAAAAACAGGTAGCCCGGCCAACGCAAATCAATCGCCTGCCCGGTTTCCGCTTCAAAACGCTCCAACATCGGCAGGCTGATTTGTGACAGACGCACATTAATTTCCGTGCTGAACTGGTAACGTATGCCGCCGGCGCAGCGTCCGGTAGCGCCCAGTCCAAAAAAGGGCTGCTTTTCCAGCAGCGCCACGTTTTTCTGCCCGCGCAGCGCCAGATGGTAAGCCGTGCTGGCTCCCATCACCCCGCCGCCAATGACCACAATATCTGCCGAGGTCGGTAATTCGCTCATAACTCCACTTCCGTTCCTAAATTTTCGGCCAGCGCGTTACGCAAGACAATGCGCGCCGCAACTGCATCTTGCGCCGCCAGCCCGACTGATTTGAAAAATGTAATTTGCTGCGGATCGGTGCGTCCCGTTTTTAAACCAGCCACAATTTCACCCAGTTCGGCGTGAATGTGGTTGGCTGCAATATCGCCAGTTTGCAGCGGGATGATCAGGTCTCCGGCTTCGGCCAGAACGGCCGTTCTCGAATCCACCACGACCAACGCCCGGCGCACAGTCGCTACGTCTATCTCCTGCATGGTGGGCAAATAGGCCCCGACGCCGTTGATATGTGCGCCAGGTGTCAGGTGGAGGCCGTCAAACACCGGCGTGTTGGACGTGGTGGCCGTACAAATAACGTCGGCGTTACGCACGGCCGTTTCCGGTTTGTCCACCACCCGCACATTGGTCGGGATCGGTCCCTGGCCGGCCATTTCGGCGGCCAGGGCGATGGCTTGTTGGGGAACCAGACTGAAAATGCGCACTTCGCGGATGGCGCGCACGGTGCAGATAGCTTCCAACTGCGTGCGCGCCTGCACGCCGCTGCCAAAAATGGCGGAAACGGCCGTATCCTCTCTGGCTAACACGTCGGTGGCCGCGCCAGACGCGGCGCCGGTGCGAATGGCCGTGAGCGAACTGCCTTCCATGATGGCTAACGGCCGTCCTGTAGCGGCGTCAAGCGCCATCACCAGCCCATAAATGACCGGCTCGCCGCGCTGCGCGTTCTGCGGGAAGACCGAGACAACTTTAACGGCCAACGAGGGCGCGGATTCGTCCGGCAGGTAGGCGGGCATGACCAGCGTCGTGCCCTGCCGGTCGGCAATGCTGACGTGCGAACGCAGGGGCATAACCGCCTGTCCGGTGGAAACGCTCACGTATGCGGCTTTCATGCCGGCAACAGCCTGGGACATGGGCAGCGCGCGGCGTACATCTTGCGCAGAGAGAAAACGGATTTTCATCAAGCCTCCTGTCAAAAATAGGCCTCCGGCAAGATCAGGCAAAGGAATTTGCCGGAGGTTGAGCGTTTATTCAGTCGTCCAGACCAGTTCGGGCGGCCAGGTATCGCCGTTGATTTGGGCGATGGAGAGGCGGTAAACGCCTACGGCCGTTGCCGCTGCGCAGTCGCCATATGGCGAGCAGGTCAGGCTGCCGGTCACGCCGGAAAAAGCGGTTGTTTGGGTCAGGGCGTCTCGCAAAGCCTGCCGACCAATCAGCAAACGGCCGTTGCGCCCAGATTGGGCCACTTGCTCTATCGCCGCCAACAGCAGGTTGGCCGCGTCATACGCCTGGCCATAAAACGGACCGGTCGGCTCAGCGCTCAAGCGATCTCGCCAGGCGGCGCGCAAAGCATCGGCCCCTGTTCCGATGACCGCCGGACCCACGACATACATCCCATCCACCGCCGACGAGCCAACACTTACGGGGAACGTGGGGACAAACAACCCCGTCCCGCCCAGTAAAACCGAATCGTTGTTGCCGGTAAGCCGAGACATGGCATTGACGATGAGATTGCCGTCTGGCTCCATAACTGGCAAATACAAAACATCCGGCGAGCTAGACATTGCGCCCACCAACAGGTCTGTCAGGTCAGTCGCGCCCACCGGGATGCTGCCCTGAAAGGTAACCGCCCCGCCAGACTGCCGGAATGCGCGTAAAAAAGCGTCGGTTAACTCTTGGGCTTGCGCATTGTCGGCATAGATGATGGCCGCTGTGCGGGCGTTGAGGAATTGGGCGGCAAAATCGGCGGCGATTTGGGCCTGGCGTGTATTGGGCGGCGCGGTGCGATAGTAACCTGGCTGCCAGAGGCCGCCGGTTTCTGATGGGGGCTTGGTCAGGGAAACGGCCGTGTTCGCCGGCGAGATCATGACCAATCCGGCCTGATTAACGAGGGGAAGGGTTGTTTCGGCAACGGCCGTGCAAACCGGGCCAATCAGCCCCACCAGGTTTGGCTGCTCGGCAAGCAGCGCTTCTAATTCCGCGCGGCCTTCGTCTGTCTGGCAGCCAGAATCCACAACATGCAGCTGCAGCGGATGGTCGAATAAACCGCCGCCCTGGTCGCTGAGGGCGATTTCAACGCCCTTCACCACCTCATCGCCCAGATAAGCCGCATCCCCGGACAAAACGGCCAGCGCCGCCAGAGGAATAGGCTCGTCTTCTTTTATTTCGATGCACCCAAGCGGATCCGCGCATGTGAGGTTGTCCGGATCACAAGCCGCCAAAAGACAGCACAATCCGATCAGCCAGACAAAAGCAAATCGGGCATGTATCTCATGTGAAATCCGCGGTCTTGGGGAAATCATGAAGTGGAGGGTATGGCTCTGTTAAACGTGATGCGCCGTATGCGCACCACGTTTAACCTCGGATCAAAAAACGGTTGAAAGTCTAAGAATTTGCCGACGGCCGTTATTCAATTCCCAGATAAGCTTTCTGAACCATGGGGTTTCTTTGCAGCTCTTTGGCCGAATCGCTCAGAACAATCGCCCCTGTTTGCAGCACATAACCGCGATGGGCAACCTGCAAAGCCATGTGAGCATTTTGTTCTACCAACAAGACCGTCGTGCCGGTTTTGTTAATTTCGGTGACTGTATCAAAAATGGCTTCCACCAGGACAGGCGCCAACCCCATCGACGGCTCATCTAACAACAGCAAATTGGGACGAGACATCATCGCGCGACCCATGGCCAGCATCTGCTGCTCGCCGCCGCTCATCGTGCCGGCGAGCTGTTTCTTTCGTTCTGCCAGACGGGGAAACAATTTGTAGATTCTCTCCAAGTCGGAGGCTATGCCATCTTTGTCGGTGCGGTGAAATGCGCCCATTTCCAGGTTTTCTAACACGGTAAGCTTGGCGAAAACGCCGCGCCCTTCCGGAACCATAGCCACGCCTTTGCTGACAAGGTGGTGGGCTTTGTATTGGCTTAAATCTTCGCCGCCCAAAGTGATAGCGCCTGGTTTGGGCGGGATGAGGCCGCTGATAGAGCGCAGGGTGGTTGTTTTACCGGCGCCATTACCGCCAATGAGCGAGACGATTTCCCCTTCTTCAACGGTGAGCGAGATGCCTTTGAGGGCATGAATGTTGCCGTAGTAGGCATGGAGATTATTGATTTCGAGTAGGGCCATCTAGGCGACTCCTTTTACCGTCACACAGAAACTTCAATGGTGGCGCTGGCGGCTGCGCCGCGCCCCAGATACGCCTCGATCACCTGCGGATTGCTTTGGATTTCCGCCGGTTTGCCTTCGGCAATTTTCTTGCCGTAATCCAGCACGGTAATATGCTCGGAAATACCCATGACCACGCGCATATCGTGTTCGATGAGCAAAACGGTGATGTCTAAGACGTCGCGCAGGTTTTGGATAAATTCGGTGGTTTCGGCTGTTTCGCGGGGGTTCATTCCGGCCGTAGGTTCATCGAGCAGCAGCAGTTTGGGCTTGCTGGCCAGGGCACGGGCTATTTCCAGGCGGCGTTGGTCGCCGTAAGGCAAGTTGCGGGCCAGATCGTCCCCTTTGCCGCGTAATCCAACAAAATCGAGCAAACGATTGGCTTCTAAGAGGGCTTCTCTTTCCTCTTTGACTGTTTTGGGCGTGTGAAGCAGCGCGCCGACCCAGTTGGAGTGGAGTTGGGGTTCCATGCCGACGAGGATATTTTCGATGGTGGACATGGAGCTGAAGAGGCGGATGTTTTGGTAAGTGCGCGAGATGCCCAGACGGGCGATTTGATCAGGGGAGCGGCCCTTGACGGAACGGCCGTTAAACACAATGTCCCCTTCATCAATGTTATAAAACCCGGTGATGCAGTTAAAAAAGGTGGTTTTACCTGCCCCGTTGGGGCCGATAATGCTCACAATCGACCTTTGGGGAATGCTGAACGTGAGGTCACTCACCGCCACCAAACCGCCGAATCGTTTTACAACTTTTGTTGTTTCCAGGATATTTGTCATGGGTTTATCCTCTAAGCCATCGACTTTGCGTCTTCAGAGTCGTCCGGCCTGTGGTCTAGCTCCGCCGCATGGAGTTCGCGGCGACGAATTGGTGAGGGCCACAAACCTTCAGGACGAAGCAGCATGGTGACGATGAGCAGCGCGCCATAGAGCAACATGCGATATTCAGCAAATTCGCGTAGTAGTTCCGGCAGACCCACCAACACCAACGCGCCGACGACAACGCCGGGCAAGCTGCCCAGCCCACCGACAATGATGAGGCTTAAGACGTTGATGGAGATGAGCAGGTTGAAGCTGTGCGGGAAAATAGAGCTGAGGCGAGAGGCAAAAATCGCTCCAGCCAGACCCGAAAACGCCGCGCCGGTAGCGAAGGCCATCAGTTTGGTGCTGACCAAACGTATACCCATTGCTTCGGCTACATCTTCATCTTCGCGCAGGGCCATCCAGCGCCGCCCAATACGCGCATCTCGGAAACGCCAGGAAACGAAGACGGCCAGCAAACAGCCGGCCAAGATCAGGTAGTAATAATGCTCTGGCTGGACAAAGACAAAGCCCATCACCTGTGGTTTGCCAATTTGGAGAATGCCTTGAGCGCCGCCAATGTATGGTTTTAACAGGTCAGAAACGACGAGAACGCGAATGATTTCGCCGAAGCCCAGGGTAACGATAGCCAGATAGTCGCCGCGCATCCGCAAGACGGGCACGCCGAGGATAATGCCGGCGAGGGTAGCGGCCAACACGCTGAACGGCAGTGCCGCCCAAAACGAAAGGCCGCCGATGCCTAAATCTCCTTGGGTGGTTAGTAAGCCCATGACGTAGGCGCCAATGGCAAAGAAAGCCACGTAACCGAGGTCGAGCAAACCGGCGAAGCCGACGACGATGTTCAGGCCTAACCCCATGAGGATGAATGTGCCGACGATGTCGGCGACTTCGGTGAGGTAGGTGCCCATGATGACGGGTAGGATGAGGACAAAAGCGACGCCTAAGCCGATGTTGAGGCGGCGCAGTTGTTTGGCTTTGGCCGGGGCCATTTCAGCGCGGCGATGCTGCATGGCTTGTTTGCCCTGAGCATCCCACCAGGCGCTGATGCCGACGGCGAGAACGAAGACGATGACGGCCGTTATCGGTGTAATCCCTTTAGCGCCAAACAAAAAATTGAGTACGGAGCGGGGAGTATACGGCCGTAATATCAGCAGCAAAATCTCCGACAACAGGCCAATGACTAATGTCCACAACAACCCGCTAAACAACGGCTTCTGGATGCGCCTCGGCAGCAGATCAAAGGCCGCGCCGATAACGCCCAACACGCCCATGATGACCAACAGCATCAAGCTGCCGACGACAGGGGTTTGACCAAAGGTCAGGATCTCAATGAGATCCGCCGAGACGTTGACAAAGGAGTTACGGATACCAGGCCAGATAATTGTCAGGAAGACGAGGGCGATGGGAGGAACGGCCGTTAACAATCCGGCCACCAAACCCCGCAAAATTGCCCCAACCGGCGCCACGCCTTCTCCTTTTTGCCAGGAAAAATAGCCTGCGACCAACGCCGTGCTAAATAATAACAACTGCCCCAAGGTCAAAACGCCGGTAATGATGTCGCGCACATCAAACGTCTGCACCATGCCGATGGCGCTAACACTCAAGGCAACAATCCCGGCGATAAGGCCAAGGCGAACTGCTTTACTGAAATTTGCTGTTTGGGCCATGCGTCGCTCCTATTATGCCTTCTTCTCTGCCAACTTTTCACCAATAAGGCCTTGCGGACGGAAAATAAGCACCAAGACCAACATCGTAAAGGCAATAACATCCTTCAATTGATGCGCGCCGGCGATGCCCAGCCCCTCCAAAAACAGCGGCGGTCCTACCGCTTCGATCACGCCCAGAAGCAAACCGCCCAAAGCTGCTCCGGGAATGCTGCCAATCCCGCCAAAAACAGCGGCCGTAAACGCCTTAATCCCCGGCACAAAGCCCATGTAGAAGTGAACCTGACGGAAGACCAGCCCCCACAGAACACCGGCAACACCCGCCATGGCCGCGCCAATGGCGAAAGTAATGGAAACGGTGCGGTCTACGTTGATGCCCATCAGTGCAGCCACGTCTTTGTCTTCGGCCACGGCGCGGATGGCTTTGCCGGTTTTAGTCCGCTGGATAAATAAGTACAGCGAAACCAGGGCGACGATGGTTGTCGCCATGACCACAACGCGGGTTCTTAAAAATTCCAGACCTAAAATTGTCCAACGCCCTTGTAACGCTTCTGGCACGGGAAAAGGGATGAGCGCAGAACCAAACAGGCCTCGGAAAAAATATTGCCAGAAAAAGGACGCGCCGATAGCGGTAATAAGGGGAACCAGACGAGGAGCGCGACGCAGCGGGCGGTAGGCGATGCGTTCCGTTAGTAAAGCGACACTGATTGAGGTGGTAATGGCAACGGCCGTAATCACCAACAAACTAACGACCGGTTGCGAATCCATAAAACCGGATGCGCTTAAATACGTCGCCACTAAAACCGTAGACGTGATGGCTCCCGACATGAAAAATTCGCCATGCGCGAAGTTGATCATGAACAAAATGCCATACACCATCGTGTACCCGAGAGCAATTAAGGCATATAAACTGCCCTGAGATAGTCCGGAAACAAAAAAGTCGATCCAGGTCTCGACTGTATACGTATTTCCCACACCTAAAAACAGCTTAGCCACCGTGCCATAAATAACCAACACGATAATAACAGCTCGAAACACCCATAAAAAGACGCCGATGAAATCTATCTCTTTGAATCGTTGGGACATACGCTCTCGCTCCAATGGGGTGCGGCTAAAGCCCTAGCTGGTCTAGATACCAACAAAATGATAAAGATAGGCTCCGGGCATTGCCGGAGCCTATCCCTACGAACTACGAATCACAGCTTGCTCTTTACAAACAACTTGCTTATTTTTCTGGCCAAATACGAACAAATTCGCCGTTTTGTACCTGGCTCACAGAAATTTGCGGGTCGGCGCAGTCACCATACTCATCGCAAGTAATAGTACCGGTGATGCCTTCCATGCCCGATGTGGCAAACAAAGCATCACGCAGGGCCTGACGGCCGATCAGCAGCGTCCCATCAGCGCCTTGCTGGGCTACCTTTTCGATGGCATCCAAAACCATGTTCGTGGCGTCAAACGCATGAGCATGGAAAGGCGCAGTCGGTTCGGTGCCTGCTTTTTCCATATAAGCGGGCAAGAAGGTGTCGGTATAGAAAGCATTGCTGAAGCTCAGATCCGGGCCAGAGGCATACATGCCTTCAGAGGTTCCAACGGTATTTTCCAGGAAGCTGGGGGATTGGATGCCATCTGCGCCAGCCAAAACGACGCCTTTGAGGCCTTCGATATTGGCAGCGCTGTTGGTGAGCAGGGAACCCAAGGGAATAAATACCGGGAAGTAAATGAACTCAGGCCCAGCCGCTGCAATAGAGGTTAACAGCGGTTCGACATTGGTCGCGTCGGCAGCTTCAGCCTCGAAAGCAACGATTTCGCCGCCCAAAGCTTTGAAGGAATCTGAAAAGACCGTGGCTAAACCTTCGGTGTAGGGATCGCCGTCGTGGATAACTGCGGCTTTGCGAACGCCCAATTGATTGTACGCAAAATCAGCCATCGCCGCGCCCTGAATCTTGTCATTGTGGGCGGTACGCAGATAACCAGCCTCGTGCAGCGCCGGATCGGTCAGCGACGGGGAGGTATTGGACGGGGAAACCATGGCATACCCGGCGTCGGAGATGATCTTGGCGGCGGGCACACCCGCGCCAGAGCAGCTGGTGCCGATGATGGCGACGATCTGCGGGTTAGAGACGATTTTCTGCGCGGAGGTTTGGCCACCTTCGGCGCTGCAGCCGTCATCTTCGGGCTGCAATTCGATGGTGTGTCCCATAATTTCACCGCGAAGATCGATGGCGATTTCGACGCCGTACTGGGAATCCAGACCAAGTTCCGTGTTGGGGCCGGAAACGACCAGAGAGGATGCCAGCATAATCGGATCGCCGGGGGCGACTTCTACACAGCCGATGGCGTCGGTACAGGTTGCGCCAGCGTCGGCGGGGGCTTCAACGGCCGTTTCCGAGCTTGCGGCGGATTCGTTGGCTTCGGTAGCAGCCGATTCGCTGCCTTCACTGCCGCCACAGGCAACCAGGAACAGGGCCAACAATAAGGATAACAATACCAAGAGAGTTGCTCGTTTCATGTTTTCTCCTCCTAAGGTTAACTATCATCTGCACAACTCGTTGATGATGGGTTCTATAGAGCTTTAACTATTTACTTTCAGTGGGGGGAATTTTTACGGTAAGTACAAAATTTTTTAGGATTTTAATTTGATTTAGCAATCACCTCCTCGCCGTTGGTACTAAAATACCAAGGAAATTCTAATGGATAATTGGTGCTTGTCAAACGGGATTTTATGGATGGGATGCAAACGGCCGTTTTTGGGGTGAAACGGCCGTTTACGTTTCCCTAGTTTAGCCGGTGGCGTGATCTTCCAAATCCCCAAAATCGTCGATATCATCCAGGTTTTCCACAAATTCGCTGGTGATCATAAAAATTACACGCTCGGCCATGTTTAATGCCCGATCCCCCATGCGCTCCAGATTGTGCCCAATCCACAGTAAAAAGGTTGCCCGGCGAATATATTGGGGGTCGCCTTTCATTTGTTCCAGTGCGCCAAGATAAAGTTTTTGGTAATACTTATCCAGCTTATCGTCTCGTCTGATGACTTCATAAGCCAGTTCGGCGTTGCGCTCAATGTAAGCGCGCACGCTTTGTTCCACCATCTGACTGGCGCGCTTGGCCATTTTGGGGAGTTTGTAGAAGGTATCTATCTGCTCCTCTTCTTCCAAACGCGCAACCAGCTTGGCAATTCCGGCGGCGTGGTCACCAATACGCTCTAACTCGACGGCCATATGGATACCGGCGATCACCACGCGCAAGTCAATGGCCATCGGCTGTTGGGTGGCCAGAATGCGCAGGCTTTCCACCTCTACCTTAAAGCGTAGGGCGTTCACCTCCTGGTCGCCGATAATGACTTCTTGGGCCAGACGAATGTCTCGCTGGACCAAAGCCGTCACCGAATGATCGATGGCCGTCTCGACCAGGCTGCCCAGGCGTAAAATATCTTCCCGCAAGTCGTTCAATTCTCGTTCTAATACCGCTCTTTGTTGTAATGTCATCGGAGCACCTCAACTCTGTCTAAGTTCTAGTAACAACTGCTGCCCATTTTTACCCCCGTTATCTGCGAGCGGCGCGCCATGACCACAGGCAAAGACGGTCGGTTTTTTTTCTAATAGGTGAATGGCGGATTGTCTGGCGGCTTCTTTGTCGGCGGTGATTCGTTTGGGTGTGGACTGGAGACGACCGTCCCGCGTATTCAGCGCATCGCCGGCAAACAATAGACCCGAAGATGGATGGTACAAAGAATGATGATCCAAGGTATGGCCTGGGGTAGCCAAGACCTCTAAGCCGCCTAAAACCGGCAGCACGTCACCGGCGCGAAAAATTTGCAGGCTGTCTGCCGGCAGTGTCTTGTACTTAAAGAAAGCGTCGGAGAGAGTTTGCACGAGCCAGGGAAGATGTTTGGGGGAACGGCCGTTTTGCAAATAAACGGCCGTGTCCGCGCTGGCCAAAACAACTGCGCCGGTTGCCGCCTGAATCGCCGCTGCGCTGCCGGCGTGGTCCAAATCTCCATGAGTGATCAGAATGCGCTTCAGGTCTGTGGGTTGAAAGCCTAGCTCAGACACGGCCGTCAGCACCACCCCCTCACTCTTTGGCATTCCGGCGTCAACCAACGTCAGCCCATCGCTGTCCACACACACATATAGATTTACTCCCCGCCCTTCCAACCAATAAACGCTAGGCTGAATCTCCTTCATAAATTACCTCAGTCAGGTGTACCGCTTTCTCATCAAACGCTCGCCGGAGCGCCGCATATACATCTGGGGGCAGCAGCTCCCGCTTTTGTTGGCGCAAAAAGCCCTTCACCTTGGTGTAATGCATGGCCGGAATCCGCGATTCCTTCAGGTCCAACTCCGTTGCCCCTTTGGTTGTAAAAACAATCAACGCGCCAATAGGCACTTCGTCCACTTCCGGCGCATTTTTGCGGATAAAATTGGCCAGCGCCTCAACCATTCTTTCCACTTCTCGCGTCGGATTGCCGATGGGCTCCTGGCCCAAAAGACGCCGAAACGCCCCGCCTTTCTGCTGCCAGTTATCGCCCACCACGCTGATTTTGCCGGTGTTCGGTTTCGGGTTTAACACAATAATACCATGAGGTGTCAGCAGGGTGTGAGGGGCGGGTAGTAGAAAATGGTAGATACGGCCGTCTTTAGACACCTTCCGCACCGCCTCATCCAACACCTGGTCGGGTCGGGGATTACGCACATAACGCTGGGTCAGATAAATCCCCACCTGCGACGCAATCCAGCCCACAAACAACGCCCCCAACTGGAACAAAAACACCCGCTGAAAATTTTGCCCCACAAACGCCAGCGCCAACCCAATCAATAAAATCGCCATGCCGCCATAACTGGTAATCTTGGCCAGCAAATTTAACCGTGCAATTCGTTTCTCATCACGCAAAATAATCATAGGTCGTTACAATTTTGGCTCCATAACCACGCCATTCCCATTCACGGCATTGGCAAATTGGCCTAAAACCAGGCAGGCATTTTGCCCTCCCAGGCCGAACGAATTAGACAACACGTGCCGCACATTTGCCGGGCGCGGTACATTAGGCACATAATCCAGATCACACTCCGGGTCCGGCGTTTCATAATTCCAGGTTGGCGGAATCAGGCTCTGCGTCATGGTGTAAATGGAAAATATCGCTTCAATCGCCCCGGTGCCGCCCATCGCGTGCCCCATCATCGATTTATTGCTGCTCACCGGAATTTCGTAAGCCTGTTCGCCAAATAAACGCTTAATCGCCAGCGTTTCCGTCAGATCATTCATTGGCGTGCCGGTGCCGTGGGCGTTGATATACCCTATATCACTCGGTTGTAACGCGGCGTCTTCGATGGCCCAGCGCATAGCCCGCACTGCGCCGGCCGCATCCGGGTCTTGCGCCGCCACATGAAACGCATCGGAAGAGGAAGCGTGACCCAACAGTTCCGCATAAATCTTTGCCTCACGCGCCAGCGCATGGTCCAGCCGCTCCAAAATCAATACGCCAGAACCCTCGCTGAGGACAAACCCTTCACGATTTTTGTCGAAGGGCTTGCTGGCTTTTTCCGGCGCATCGTTGAAGCTGGTGGCCATCGCCCGCATCGCCGCAAACCCGGCCACGGCCGATTCATGGATCAACCCTTCAACGCCGCCGGCAATCACCATATCGGCCGACCCGCGCCGGATAAATTCCGCCGCCTCGCCGATGGCCTGCGTGCCGGTGGCGCAAGCGGCATTTACCGTGCTGATGGGTCCCATAGCCTGAGCCAACAAACTGACGTGGTGGCTGGGCATGTTGGGCAAAAAGGAGGTCATGGCAAAAGGACTGACACGGCTGAAACCTTTGGTGCGCAGCACCGTCGTTTCACGATCGCCAACTTCGAAGCCGCCCACGCCGGTGCCAATTAACGTACCGGTCCGTTCCTGATTGGGCAGGCCGTGCGCCAGATCGGCGTCTTCCAAAGCCATTGTCGCGGCGGCTACAGCCAACTGCGACGCGCGCGACATCCGCCGTGCTTCCTTAAAATTAACATATTTACCGGGATCGAACCCTTTTACTTCGCCGGCAATTTGTACCGGCAGGTGGCTGGCGTCGAATTGGGTGATGGGGCCAACGCCGGAACGGCCGTGAATCAGATTGTCCCAACTTTCATCAACCGACAGACCCAATGGGCCAATCATGCCAATTCCGGTCACGACCACTCGAGGCCGCCCACGGGCATCAAGAAAATTTGTCATAATACTTCCTTAAAAAATTAGCATCTGTTCAGGTTTCTCTGGCAAGACCCTAAGGGTTTAACGCCCAAATAACCCAAATTCTCAGGAGCAAACCCTGAGGGTCTATATAGTCTCAAGAATTATTCGGCAAGTTTAGAGTTGGCTACCCCGGTGGTAATGGCCATCACGATGTTGTGGGCAACCATTTGTCGGGCTTGCCCGACGGCTTGTTTGATGGCGTAGGCATTGGAACGGCCGTGACCAATAATCACAACGCCATTGACGCCCAGCAGCGGCGCGCCGCCCACTTCATGGGGATCTAACAGCCGCCGCACCCGCCCAAACGCCGATTTGGCCAGCAGGCCGCCAACGGCCGTTAACGGGTTGGCCATCAGCTCATCACGGATCAAATCCGACATATAACTGGCAATGGCTTCGGCCGTTTTCATCATGATGTTGCCCGTAAAACCATCCGTCAGGGCCACATCGGCCGCGCCGCGCATGAACTCTTTCGGCTCGATGTTACCAATAAAGTTCAGGCCACTGGCTTGCAGCAAGGGCAGGGCTTCTTTGATCAGCATGTTACCCTTGCCTTCTTCCTCGCCATTGGACACCAGGGCGACGCGGGGATTGCGAATGCCCACCACCTGTTCCATATACAGGCTGCCCATCAGGCCAAATTGGGGCATATATTCCGGTCGGCAGTCGGCATTGGCGCCATTGTCTACCAGGAACGGCCGTTCCCTGGTGGGAAACATCACCCCCAAAGCCGGCCGCTTTACACCTGGGATTCGACCTAAACCGACCTGGCGCAGCATGGCAATGCCCAATACCGCCCCCGTGTTGCCGGCAGACACAAACGCATCGGCCTCGCCTGATTTCACCAGACTTAACCCGACATGCATCGAAGAATCCGGCTTACTTTTCACCACCACAGAGGGTTTGTCGGTCATGTTGACGGCCTGAGCGGCATGCCTGACTTCTAAGGACAACTTAGTAATGTCCTGTCCGGCCAGTTCCGCTTCGATACGCGCCTGATCGCCAACCAAAATGATCGTGTCCCCAAATTCACGGGCGGCCAGCACTGCTCCGGCTACATCCGGACCAGGATGACCATCGCTGCCCATGGCATCCACTACGATTCGCATACAATCCTTGTCCTGTCCAGGCTAAAAATAGTTTGTGGATTCTATCGGTGGGCTACTTTTAAGTCAAACCGCCTAAAATAGGCTCTCTTCCTGGCCAATGGCCCAACTGACCCTATTTTTGATTCTTGACAAATCGTTGGAAAGATTTATCATATAGACAATCTTCGATATGTAAGGGTTATATGGATCCTGTTACCTTCGCCAAAGCCATCGCCGATGATACCCGGCAAAAAATTATGAGCCTGCTCTGCTGCCGTTGGCTTTGTGTAACCGATGTCGTGGAACAAATCGGCGATGTCAGCCAGCCGACTGTCTCGCATCACCTGAGCGTGCTGCGGGAGGCTGAACTGGTTTTTACCCGGCGCGAGGGGAAGCAGGTGTACTACACGCTGAATCAGGATGCCGTAGCGGTGTGCTGCGGCGCGCTGCTTTACAAATTTGCGCCGGAAAAAATGGAAGGCAACGCCATCATCAGCCTGCATGACGTTGCCGTTAACCCGTAATCTTTTTTTACCCAAATACATAGATACTTGTCGATATGAGGTGTGATATGAACGAATTAACTCCCAAGAAAATTCACGAAGAAGTGAAAGCGCGGTACGGCCGTATCGCCGATGAATTCAAAATAGACGTTTCCGCTTCTTGCTGCGGCGACGCCAATGACTGCTGCTCCGATGACGGCCGTGCCGACGATCTGTTCAGCAATTTGTACCAATCGGACACCAGCTGGCTGCCGGCAGACGTGACTGGCCTGTCGCTGGGCTGCGGCGATCCCATTGCCCTGGCCGCCCTGGAGCCTGGTCAAACTGTTTTGGACCTGGGGTCTGGTGGCGGCATAGACTGCTTTATGGCCGCGCGGCAGGTTGGGCCAAACGGCCGTGTCATTGGCGTAGACATGACCGATGCGATGCTCGAAAAAGCCAATCGTAACAAAGCCGTCGTGGGGCTAGGTTCTGTTGACATTTCAACGAAGCCAAATGAGCGTGCCGGCAAAACTTAAAAAAGCAAGATACCGGTTTGCCAGTTTCTCAAATCGAGAAAAGATTCGTCGATAATGCTTGATTTTGTTGATAAAACATTCAACCAAGTGACGCTCTTTGTACCAATGCTCATCATAGTAGCGCTGCTCTCTACGATTAGCTCGTGGTGGAATCACTGCTTCGGCACCTTTGTCATCAATAAGTTGTAGGAAGTCATCATTATCATAAGATTTGTCGGCCAACAACCGCTCAAACGAGTAGCCATCTATCAGGTCTTCTGCCTGCGTGCTGTCATGCCGTTGCCCTCCTGTTAAAATGAAACGCAAAGGGTTACCCAACGCATCTACATTAACATGGATTTTGGTGCTGAACCCGCCACGGCTGCGGCCTAGGGCTTGGGCTGCTTGTCCGCCGTTTTTTTTAGCGCCCCTGCTGCACAGGGATGCGCTCGCACAATCGTGCTGTCGAGTATGAGGTTTTCCATGTCAGGGTCATCAACAAATTGCTGGTGCATCTTTTTCCAGATACCTTTCTCATTCCAGCGGGCAAATCGCTTGTAAACACTGTTCCATTTGCCATATTTCTCTGGTAGCTCACGCCATTGAGCCCCTGTACGCAGCACCCAGTGCACGCCCTCGATAAAACAGCGACATTGGGTTTCTTGACCGGCGTAGACACCAGGACATTGGCCGAGGAACTCATAAATTTTTGTCCATTGATCATCTCGTATTGTTGTCATTTGGTTCCTATCTTACCAAATGTCAACAGAACCTAGAAAATGTCGAATTTCGCAAAGGGCAAATCGAGGCGCTGCCTGTGGCCGACAACAGCGTGGATGTGATCATTTCCAACTGTGTGATTAACCTAGCGCCGGATAAAACGGCCGTTTTCCGCGAAGCTTTCCGCGTTCTCAAACCGGGCGGGCGGCTGGCAGTTTCCGATGTGGTTACTCTGGGGCAGTTTAGCCCGGAACAGCGCGCCGACATGGCAGCCTGGACAGGTTGTATTACCGGTGCGGAAGATGTGGCCGACTATGTAGCGGCGATGTATGGGGTTGGCTTTACGGCCGTTTCCGTGCGAAACAAAGCCCACCCGGACACAGAATTGGCAGCTTCGCCGCGCATGACCGGAAACGCGCAGGTACTCAGTGGTCGGATAACGGCCGTCAAACCAATCCGGCCCTAAAACTAAAACGGCGAGGGTAGCCAGTACCCTCGCCGCTCTTCTCATGCAATGACTGTTTCCGTTGGTAATGGTTAGAACGGAATGTCGTCTTCCTCATGCGCCGGCGAACCGCTGTATTCCTCGCCGCCGCCGCTCACGCCGCCATCGTCGCCACGGCCGCTCAAAAAGCGAACAGTATCAGCCACCACTTCGAAATTTGCGCCGATCGTGCCATCTTGCCGGGTCCACAAACGCGGACCACCGGTATTCGGATCCGGCTTAATGCGCCCTTCTACCAAAACCTTGCTGCCTTTCGTAAGATATTGGTTGGCTGTTTCCGCCTGACGCCGCCACACTTCGATGCGGAACCAGGTCGTTTCATCTCGCTGCTGCCCATCTTGCCCGGTCCAACGCCGTGAAGAAGCAATGCTGAAATTGGTAACGGCCGTGCCATCTGGCATGTACCGCATCTCGGGATCACGACCCAAATTGCCGACAATGATGATCTTCTGATACATGAAATTCTCTCCTTTTTGCATGCAAAGCTGTTCATTGGAAGGCGCCAAAACGCTAGAAAATAATAACACGTTTCGCACCCACTTCACAACCAACTCGTTCAACTCAACCGGTTAGGATAAGGTTGCCCTATTCATTTAATTATAGCACACAAGTTCTATTTTGACAATTTCTGACACACCAATTTCCAGACAAAAAACAGAGCGCCGGTCAGGTCAACCGGCACTCTGTTCACAAATCGAACGCGCGCTCGAAACTTTGTTTTAGAAGTCCTGATTAAACCCAACCGCGCAGCCGCACAGCTTCGGCCACCCGGTTTACGGCCACCAGGTAAGCAGCCACACGGTTGTCTACTTTTTTGGCCTGAGCCATTTCGTGTACGGCCAGGAAGGCAGTTGTAATTTTCTTGTCCAGGCGATCGTTTACCATGGGTTCATCCCAATAGAATTGATAGGCATTCTGGACCATCTCGAAATAAGACACGATAACGCCGCCGGCATTGCATAAAAAGTCGGGGATAATGTAAATCCCTTTGTCGTTTAAGATGTTGTCGGCTTCGGGGGTTGTGGGGCCATTGGCCAATTCCGCCACAATTTTGGCTTTGATCTGATTGGCATTCTGGCCGGTAAGCTGGTTTTCGATGGCCGCCGGGATCAAAATATCTACGTCTAGCTCCAACAACTCTTTGTTGTTGATGTTGTCTGTGCCAGGGCAGCCAATGACTTTACCGGTTTGCTGCAGGTGTTTTACCACGTCATTTGGGTTGAGACCGTTGGCGCTGTAAATGCCGCCATATTCATCACTCACTGCTACAACTTTCATGCCAAACAAGTCGTGGGCCAGCCGATGGGCAAAGCCGCCCACATTACCATAGCCTTGAATGGCGCAGGTTGCGCCTTCTAAAGTCATGCCGCGCAGTTTGGCTGCTTCGCGGATGGTGAACATGCCGCCCATGGCTGTGGCCGGCCCGCGTCCGGCCGAGCCGCCGAGCTGCAAAGGTTTGCCGGTAATGGCGCCGGGTTCATGATGCCCGGTGAGGACCTCGTATTCGTCCAGCATCCAGGCCATGATTTGGGGGTTGGTGTACACGTCTGGCGCGGGGGAATCTTTGGTCAGGCCAACGTAACGGGAAATGGCGCGCATAAAGCCGCGGCTGAGCCGTTCTAGTTCGTCGGGCTGCATTTCGCGCGGGTTGCAGATGACGCCGCCTTTGCCACCGCCCAGGGGGATGTCGGACACGGCCGTTTTCCAGGTCATCCACGCCGCCAAAGCACGGACGGTATCAATCGTCTCTTTGGGGTGAAACCGGATGCCGCCCTTCGCCGGGCCGCGCGCATCATTGTATTGCACGCGGAAACCCTGGAAGATTTCCGTATGCCCGTCATTCATCTTCACCGGAATGGTGAAATGGAATTCACGCATGGGCTGGCGTAAAAATGCGTGCATGTCGGGGTCTAATTGTAAAACAGCCGCAGCCTCATCTAATTGGGCCTGGGCAATTGCGAACGGATTCAAATTCTCTGTCATGGGAATGTACAAACTCCTGGTGGGAAAATTTTGTGGATCTTAGCTTGCACTATCAACGAACAAGACAACCTCGACCCGTGGCGGTCGAGAACACCCCAAGTGTCAACAATATTGGAAAATCTGTCAAGTGAAAGGTATCTATGACATGAATGGATTCGGGGGTGTCATGTGTCATATGGCTGGCACGAATTCCATATGACTTGTGTCATGTGATGGGTATCATGCAGGTAGACGGCGGCTTTTGGGGATCTGGCGATCCGTTACGGCCGTCGTCTACCCGTCAGTTTGCCAAAAGATGGGCGGCTATTTTCCCCACCTTTTGCAAATGAACATCACAAGGAGGCAGTTGTGATGCATGATTTTAAGCATGGTTCACTGCGTCGGCGCAGCTTATACCCAACCCCGCAAACGCACTGTCTGCGCGACACGATCCACGGCAACCAGGTAAGCCGCGACACGATTGTTTACTTTCTTGGCATCAGCCATGCGATGAACGGCGTTGTAAGCGGCGGTCATTTTTTGATCGAGCCGCTCATGAACCATCGGCGCCGACCAATAATACTGGTAGGCGTTTTGCACCATCTCGAAATACGAGACAGTCACGCCGCCGGCATTGCACAGAAAGTCGGGCATGACGTAAACGCCATTTTTGTACAGGATTTCATCGGCTTCGGGGGTTGTGGGGCCATTGGCCAGTTCGGCGGTCATTTTGGCTTTAATGTTGGCGGCGTTGCGCGCGGTGATGACGTTCTCCAATGCGGCCGGAGCCAGAACAACCACTTCCAGTTCCAACAGTTGTTCGTTGGTGATGGTTTGCGCGCCCGGGAAGCCGAGGACAGAGCCAGTTTGGGCTTTGTGGGTTTTAACATCCGTTGCCCGCAGCCCATCCCAATTGAGAATCCCGCCCCGCGAGTCGCTGACGGCTACTACTTTCATACCTAACAATTCTTCGGCCAGCGAGTGGTAAAAAGAGCCGGCGTTGCCATACCCCTGAATCGCGCAAGTCGCGCCGGCCAATTCAATGCCCAACACTTTGGCGGCTTCGCGGGTAACATAGATACCGCCGCGCGCGGTGGCGTCGTCGCGGCCGGCCGAGCCACCCAGAGGCAGCGGCTTGCCCGTGATCACACCCGGCTCACGATGACCAACCAGCATATCGTATTCGTCCATCATCCAGGCCATAATTTGGGGGTTGGTGTAGACGTCGGGGGCAGGTACGTCTTTAGTCAGGCCAACATAGCGGGCGATGCAGCGCATGTACCCCCGGCTGAGCCGTTCCAATTCTCCCGGCGACAGTTCGCGCGGGTCGCACACGACGCCTCCTTTACCACCACCCAGCGGAATGTCTACAACGGCCGTTTTCCAGGTCATCCAGGCCGCCAGAGCGCGCACGGTGTCGATGGTTTCCTCCCAGTGAAAGCGGAGGCCGCCTTTAGCCGGGCCACGGGCATCGTTATATTGCACCCGATACCCACGAAATACGCGGGTACGGCCGTCATCCATTTTTACGGGTATCGTAAAATGAAATTCACGCATTGGCTCGCGCAAAAAAGCATGCATGTCGGGATCGAGTTGCAATATGCGGGCAGCTTCGTCCAATTGCGCCTGGGCGATAGCAAAAGGATTAAGGTTTTCGCTCATCGGTTAAGCTCCTTTTGGCTTGTTGAGGCTTCAACGTAAACTGTGGTGTCTGTCTTTCCTCGCACGAATAAACAATTCTGACTATGGCATTGTACAAAATTGCCCTTTGCCACGTATACTGACAAATGTCATTTTCGCTTCACAATCACTAATCGCTCTGGTAAACTTCTGCCAAATTGTCCGTTTTTAATAGAAGGAACCTATGATCCAACAACTCATTCCAGCATTCCTTATTAGCAGCGGCATTGCCTCGCTGGCTTATTGGCGGCACTCTTTATCCAGATCGGGCGTGATAGGGGCTTTGCTTGTCGGCACACTCACATTTGGTTTGGGCGGCTGGTTTTGGGGGGTGCTTTTGGGCATATTTTTTGTCAGCTCCAGCTTGCTCTCACACTTTAAAGAAGGGGAAAAGCGCGAAGCGGCGGAAAAATTCGAGAAGGGACACCGGCGCGATTTTGGTCAGGCAATGGCCAACGGCGGCCTGGGCGCGCTAATAGCCATTGCCAATGCCCTGCTGCCTTCCCCAGCCTGGTTCTATCTATTTACCGGCGTGATGGCAACTGTAACGGCCGATACCTGGGCGACAGAACTGGGAACTCTGAGCAAAAATCCGCCTCGGCTGATCACCACCGGAGACGTGGTGGAAGTGGGTACGTCTGGCGGCGTTTCCGGCCTGGGCACGGCCGTTTCCATGATTGGCGGCTTCATAATCGGTCTGGCAGGGGGGCTGCTAAGCCGGCGCAAACCCGTCTGGCAGCTTGCGTTGATTGGGGCGCTGAGCGGTCTGGCCGGTTCGTTGTTCGACAGCTTGCTTGGCGCAACTGTGCAGCAAATTTTTTATTGCGACCAATGCCAGAAAGAAACAGAACGCCAACTGCACCGCTGCGGCCAAAAAACGCGCCCCGTGCGCGGTTTTGCCTGGTTGAATAATGATGTTGTCAATTTATTGGCTTCTGTCGTTGGGGGCATGACGGCCGTTTGCTTCTGGCTTCTTTTGCGTCGGAGACAAACCTCATGAAAAAAGAGCGTTGTCCAGACGGATTTTCATTGCAACACGTATTGAAGGCCAGCAACCGCGCCATTACCCGCATTGCCTGGTCGCCAGACGGCCGTCTGCTGGCCTCCGCCTCTTACGACCAGTCCGTACACCTGTGGGACATTACCACCGGCAAAGAACAACGCGAGATTACCGGCTACAGCGGTTCTGTCTTCACCGTGGCGATCACGCCAGATGGGCAGCAAGTTGTTTCCGCCTCTAAAAATTCCTTGAAGATTTGGGACGTTACCGGGCCAATTCGGCCGCAAACATTGCGCGGGCACCAGGATTATGTCTACACAGCGGCCGTGTCGCCCGACGGCCGTTTCATCGTCTCTGGCGCTTATGACCAGACAGTAAAATTTTGGGATCTGTCGACCGGCGCAGAATTGGCCTCCTTACGCGGCCATCATGGGCGCATTGGCTGCGTGATGGTCAGCCCGGACGGCCGTTTGGCCATCTCTGGCGCAGGAGACAACCTGGTCATGTTCTGGGACATGGCTTCCTTCACACCTCTGCGCACGCTTTCAGGGCATAAAGGTGAGGTGCTATCTCTGGCGATGACCCAAAAGGGCGAGACGCTGGCCACCGGTAGCCACGACGGCACAGTGCGCTTGTGGCAGCCAGAAAGCGGCGAACTGCTGCACATGCTAACCGATCATACTGGACCGGTAACGGCCGTCTCCTTCGCCCACAACGATCAATTTCTGGCCAGCAAATCGGCCGACGGCTCCGTGCGTCTCTGGCGCTGCGCCGATTGGCAGACGGTGGCTATTTTGGAAGAAACGCATTCGTCGTTTGCGTTTGCCGGTCTGGCCTTTCAACCGAACGGCAACTTTTTGGCTACGTTAGGCGACAAAGACACCGTCATTCGTATCTGGGCGCTGGACTTTGCGATCTGGCAAAAATAAACGGCCGTTCCCTTCCCCTGCTTTGCGCGCAGTTTGGGAAGGAAACGGCCGTTTCAGCTTCTACCTTCCAGCTTTTTTACCGTTGTTTACTCGACCAACGGCCGTAACGCCCCAACACCAATCCCGTCACTAAAAACAACGGCATCACCATCATGGTGGCGCATAGGCCAGTTTTCGCCGAGGACGATTCCGACGCTGCCGGGCTGGCGGCGTTGGGTGTGGCTTCGATGATGGGAACGGCCGTATTGATCTCCGTTTCATCTGGGAACACAGCGGTGGGCAAGACGGCCGTATCCACTCCCGCGCCTTCCTCCACAATTTCATAGGCCTGATCGCCAATTACCACCAGCACGCGCGGGCCAATCGCCAGATATTGACCCATCTGCGGCACGGCGGCCAGCAAATCAAAGTACGCCTCGCTGGCAAAACCAATCGGCTGCGGCATCGTCCGTTCCGGATCATATGCCGTGTCCAGCCAAACCCCATTGCGCAGGACAAAGGTTTTGCTGCCCACAACCTGCACCTGTCCGGTTGCATCGGCGGCGACTTCGCCTGGCGCAGCGGGCGCGCCGGCTCCGGCGGTCATTGTCGGCAGGGCCATGGGCGCTTCGGCGGCGGCCATGTCGGCGGAGGCGGCCGCTTCTTCAACTGCGCCTTCCGTCACCACCCGCGTCGCCTCCACAGCATTGGCAGCAATGCCCTGCCGCCCGGTCTGAGTGAAAATGTCGTCCTCTTCAATCAGGTAACTCGTGTAAGGCGTGATGATGCCATACCGGATGGACAAATTCACCACGCTTTGCACCAATTCCGGCTCCTCGCCGCGCAGCCGAATCTCGCGCAGCAGGTTGCCGATAGCCCGCGTCGCCCACAGGCGGGGAATGAAGTCATCGCCGCCCTGAGTGCGGAACAGGTTGTCCTGATAGGTAAAAACCTGCGGTTCGCCGTTGACGGTGCCGCGCAGGGTAATGGTCGCCGGGCCGCCTTCGCGGTAACGCCCCGCCAACACCAACTGCGTACCGGCAAACAAGTCGGGCAGCGCAGCCGGGTACATCTGTTCGGCCGTAATGCCGCCAAAATCCAGGCTGATATCGG
Organism: Chloroflexota bacterium; assembly: GCA_029559155.1. Taxonomy (GTDB): domain Bacteria; phylum Chloroflexota; class Anaerolineae; order Promineifilales; family Promineifilaceae; genus Leptovillus. The sequence goes on along the minus strand of JAKQCM010000094.1, from coordinate 1,330 downwards.
CCAGGACGGGCGTGCTGACTTTGGCGTAAAAGCTGCTAACTTCTTCATCAATGGACTGGAACGGCCGTACATATGTCGTCGTTCCGCGATGATTTTCCGCCAGCGCATCCAGCAGGTTGGGGTCTACATCATCGCCTACGCCAAAGGCAAACAGCCGCGCATTGGCGGGCATGGCCTGCCCAACCGCATCCAGCAGCAGCGGCGTCTCCACGATGCCTTCTGTCGCCAACCCATCCGTCAGGAAAATGATGGTTGTCGGGCGCTGCGGGTCTACCATATTAGCCGCCTCCAGCAGCGCCTGGCTGATATTGGTTCCGCCCAGCGCTTCCAGGCTGTTGATGAATGCCTGATAATTGCCCGGCTGCACGGCCGTTACCAGATCAGCTTGGTAGGTGCGCACGCCGGTGCTAAACGGCACAATGTTGAAGCGATCACCTGGCTTCAGGTGCTCAATTACATAGGTAGCCGCTTCCTGCGCCTGTTGAATTTTCTCCCCTTCCATGCTGCCGGAGGTATCCATCACCAAAATCACGTCTTTGGCAATCACCTCGGTGGCTTCGACGCTCGGGGCCACCAGCAGCAGGAAGAAACCATCCTCGCCCGCTTCCTTATAACTAAGCAAATTCAGGCCGATGTCTTCCGGGGAAACCGTGATATACAACTCAAAATCCTGGTTGGCGATTACGTTGCTGTCCTCGTAACCTACCACCGCCCGGAAATCCCCCTCGCGGCTAACGGCCACGGGATGACTGGGCGAATAGATGGCCCGGATAGCCTCGTTGCTGCGCACATCGGCGCGAATGTTTTGCGTGCCAAGAGGCGCGTTGGTGTACAGCTTGGTGGACTGGGGGAAGACGTAATGGATCACGCCGCTTTCGGCCGGTAAGACCTGGGTATACTCAATTTCTATGCGGCGCTGATCATGGGGCGGGATAGGGAAAACGTTGGCCTGGACAGCCTGAGCGCCCACATATTCCAGCAAGGCCGGATCACGCATCTGGCGCACAATGTTATCGTAGATTTGTCGCGCCTCGTCGCGCTGCAGGATTTTGGCCTCGATGGGTTGGCCGTCCACCCACATGGTGAGCTGGTTGATGGCCGCGCCTTCAGGCAGGGGGAAGAGATATGTGCCTTCCAGCAGCCAATCGTTGTTATTGACAAATAGTTGGTCGATGTGGGTGACAGCGATTTGATTTTCAATGCTGACGTCGACACGTTGATACGCAATGGTCAGGCCGTCACTGAAGGGCGGGGGCGGCAAAATAGGCGGTTCGATGGGGATGGGCGTTCCCTGAGCATACGCCAGGCTGCCTGTTCCCAGCAAAAACAA
>JAKQCM010000080.1 GCA_029559155.1 Chloroflexota bacterium | reverse complement strand
TCGGTTGCGTGTGTTCTCTGGCAGTCTGACGGCCTATCAGCAATATACCCTAAACGTACCGGGAAATATTGGGACAACTGGCCCGAGCCATGTGGACTTTTTGATTCCTTTTACTAGTTTTACGGCAGTTGGCGGCGGCGCTTCATTCACCAATGTCGGCGCAGTAGAGATGTATTTTGATGGTCGTCCCACAGCCTCGATTGGGGGTGATGTTAGCATTGCTTTCCTTGATGCTGATAACTTCCGTGATTTTGGGGATGCACCGAATGATGGCATTAATGGGTCCTATGGAAACCCGAGTCACTTTCCTTTAGGGATACGCTTGGGCGAAAGTGTCGATGCCGAGCCTACTGCGCAATTCTCAACTTTTGCAACTGGCGATAACGTACTGGAAGCAGACGATGAGCAAGGTGTAATTCGAGATTTCACCCAACAATGGACCCCAGGTGCTACAGTAGATCTCTTCGTCCTTTTGAAAGGCTGTCCCTCACCGACAAGCTGTCGTTTGAATGGTTGGATTGATTGGGATAACGATGGCACATTTGATACCCCACGAGATAGAGTCTTCAACGATCTTGCCATTTCTTATATTTATAACGGCATACCGTTCCCTCGTTCGATAACGATTCCAGCAGACGCACCTATTGCTACGGGAAGCAATACTTCTTTCTATGCCAGATTCCGGATCTGCGCTGCTGCAGCGACTTGTAACAGCCCAACAACAGCCAATGTTGTGAATGGTGAAGTGGAAGATTACTACTGGGGATTTGGCCCCACGGCCGTTTCCCTCCAATCCTTCACCCCTGCCGCTAACAGCACGCTGCCGGTCATCGGGTTTGTAGGCTTCCTGGCGCTGGCCATCGTCAGCCTGGGCGCCATCATCGTGCGCCGCGAGCAGAAAAAAGCGTAAGCATTAGCCTGCAGTAAACGAATTTTTCAGGGGCGTCCACACCGTGGACGCCCCTTTTTCTTTTTCCGGGCGGCTTGTGTTAAGATGAAGCGCCGGTGGTTTTTTACCGCCGCGAATCGACGGCAAAATGGAAAAACGGATGATGAAACCGACCCTTTTCTTATGGCTGCTTGGCCTATGCGCCCTGACGGCCGTTTCCCCAACCGCAGCGCAAACGGCCGTTCCCCCCATCCTCAGCAACCAGGCCATTGTTTCCTATCCCAACAACGTGCGCTTTGTGCTGGAACTGCCAGCGGACACGGCCGTTACCCGCGCCACCCTGCGCTACGATGTAGACAAAACCACCTGCCTGGACGCCGCTGCCCAGGTTCCCGTCGAACTAATCGCCACCGACGCCAGCCTGGCCGCCGATTGGACCTGGGTCATGAGCCGTTCTGGCAACCCACCGCCTGGAACCACCCTCTGGTGGGAATGGGCGCTCACCGACACGGCTGGCAACGAAACAATCACCCCGCGCCAAAGCCTCACCTTCAGCGACGATCGCTTTGATTGGCAATCTGTCACCGCCGATGGCATCACGCTGCACTGGTATCGCGGCGACGTGGGACCGATGCTGCTGGAAGCGGCCACCGCCGGTCTGGCCCGCCTGGAAGACGACATGGGCATCCAACTGCAAAACGACGTGCAGTTCTACATCTACGGCAGCGCCGCCGACATGCGCGACGCCGTGCTCTACGTGCAAGATTGGGCCGGCGGCGTGGCTTTCGACGAATACAACACCATTTTGATCGGCGTCACGCCCGACAGCGCCGCCGATTGGGGGCGCAGCACCGTGCGCCACGAATTGGCCCATCTGGTGACGGGCCAATTTGCCCGCAGCTGCGTGGGCGGCTACCGCCCTACCTGGTTGGAGGAAGGGCTGGCCATGTACGCCGAAGGCGAACCCACCGGCGATATTCTCGAGGCGTTAAATCAGGCGCAAGCCGACAATAGTTTCGCCCCGCTGCGCAGCCTGAATGGCTCCTTTCCTGCCCACAGCGAGGCAGCAGGCAGCGCCTATGCCCAGAGTTACAGCGTGGTTGATTATTTGCTGACGACTTACGGCCGTGACCGCATGCAAGACTTGCTGCTGGCTTTGGCTGCCGGTCGCAGCACCGACCAGGCTTTGCAGCAGGTCTATGGCGTGAATGTGGATGGCCTGGAAGCGGCATGGCGGGCGGCGATGGGACTGCCGGAACGGCCGTATCCGCCCACGCCCACGCCCATCAGCGCCGCCGCCGTGCCCACCATCGCGCCCATGGGCCGTCCGGCCAGCCTGCCCACGCCGCCCGCCGCCGCCGCTACGCCGCCGCCGACCCATTCTTCTGGCCCCGGCGTCAGCGTGTGCGGCGTAGGCCTGGCCCCGCTGCTGGTGTTGGGTGGGGTAGGCGCTCAGGCCAGCCGGACAAAACGCCGCAGGAGCCGCTTATGAACCGCCGACTATTTTTCTTGTTGTTGGGCGGCGCGCTGCTGCTTGGCTGCCAACTGCTTACTCTGGGGCAGCCGGGCGGCGTGGCCGGAGTGAACCGCGACGACGCCATCTTTCTGGTCGATGGGCAGCCGGAAACCATGGACCCGGCGCGGACGCATGGCGGGCCGGACAGCCCGCTCGGGCATGTGTTTAGCGGCCTGGTGACGTTGGATACGGCGCTGCAAGTGCAGCCGGAACTGGCCGCCGGTTGGACGGTTAGCGAAGATGGGCTGGTGTACACCTTTTATTTGCGCCAGAACGCGGTGTTCCACGACGGCCGTGCCCTCACCGCGCAGGATGTCATCTACTCCTGGGAGCGGGCAACCGATCCGGACCTCGGTTCGGACACTGCCCAAACCTACCTGGGCGACATCGCCGGGGTGGCCGACAAATTGGCCGGTCAGGCGGCGCAAATCAGCGGCCTGCGAGCCATCGACGACCACACGCTGGAAGTGACCCTGACCGCACCGGTGGTCTACTTTTTGGCCAAGCTGGCCTATCCAGTGGCTTACGTGGTCGATCAGGCCAATGTGACCCAGGCGGATTGGCAGCATCATCCCAATGGCAGCGGCCCCTTCAAGTTGTCCCGCTGGGATGACGATTCGCTGATTGTGCTGGAGCGGTTCGACAATTATTATCTGGAACCGGCCAGGGTAAGCCATGTGGTCTACCAACTGGGACCTGGCCTGCCGCTGTCGATGTATGAGACTGGCGAAATCGATCTGGTGGGCATTGGCGGGACGACGTTGGAGCAGACGCAAGACCCGAATAACCCATTTAGTCAGGAGCTGCGCACGGCCGTTACGCTTTGTACATCTACCATTGGCCTCAATACCCGCATGCCGCCTTTTGACGACGCGCGGGTGCGACAGGCATTTAATTACGCCCTGGACAAAGATCTGCTCATTGAAACTTTCGCCAACGGCAACGCGCTGCCTGCTTTGGGACCGCTGCCGCCGGGCATGCCTGGTTATGGTCTCAGCGGCGTCACCGGCTATCCATTTGATCCGGCGCGGGCGCGCCAGCTTCTGGCCGACGCCGGTTACGCAAACATGGACGATTTTCCCACGCTGACGTACTATACATCTGGTTATGGCGACGTGGGCGGCTATGATACGGCCGTTATCACCCTCTGGCAGGAAAATTTAGGCGTCACCATTCAACCGGTGGTCATCGACCCATTTACCTATTACGCTGAGTTATACGGCGGGAACGTGGGCAACATCTTCGACAGCGGTTGGTGCGCCGATTACCCTGACCCGCAAAACTTTTTGGATGTGTTGTACCACAGCCAATCGCTGCAGAATTTGGGCGGTTTTAGCAATGCCGCCATCGACGCCCTGCTGGAAGCGGCGCGGGTAGAACCGGATGTAGACGGCCGTTTGCGCCTGTACGCCGATATCGAACGGATGCTGGTCGATGAAGCGCCGGTGGTTTTTACCACCCACGGCCTGGCGGCGGTGCTGGTGAAGCCAAACGTGCATAACTACATCCTCACGCCCATGGGCGTGCGCCAGTGGGAACTGGTTACTAAAGATTGAGATTGGAGATTGGAGATTAATGGATAAACGGACTGCAAATATATTATTGGTTGGCGCTGCGGTGCTGGCTGTTATTCTGTTGATGGGCGGCATGTGGTTGGTGTTTCAGGGTTTGAATGCCAACACGGAACCGGCGGCCCCGGTACCCACGGCTACCATGATCGCTGCTGCGCCTACAGCGACAACGGCCGTGCCAGGCACGCTCCCCACAGCCACCAGCTTGCCCACGGCCGTAGTTCTACCGCCATCGGCTACCCCGCCGCCCACTGTTACCCCCACCGAAACACCCCTGGCCACAGACACGGCCGTGCCCACCGAAACACCCCTGCCCACCAACACCTCCGCGCCGGTGGTGATTTTGCCCACCAACACCCCGGTCCCGCCTACCAACACGCCTGTGCCCACGCCATCCGGGCCGCAGCCGGAAACAGTCAACGGTCTGAGCGGCGCGCATTTTGCGCTGCAACCACGGGCGCAAATCCAGGTTGGCGGCCAGATATGGTTTGAATTCACCGTCGCCAATTCCACCGGTAACGCGGTTCCCTTCAACTTGCTGGGCGTCATGCCCCGCAAAAATGGCGTTGATCGGCGTGAATGGTACCAAAACAGTTGGGGCGGCAACAACGATGTCATCCCGCCGGGCGGCCTCTCGTGGGACGATAATATCAAACTGCCGGAATCCGGCAGCTACACCCTGCGCTTGGTCATTTGCTTCGATTCGCCGGAAGCGTGCCGCGGCGGCAGCGGGACGTGGCACACGTTGTCTCAAGAAATCCCGGTGAATTTGCCGTAAGCTGCATCTTCAATACAGCCCACGTTTCCACCATGCCTATACTCGTTTTTATCATTGTCTTCGTCGCTATTTTTGTTCAGGCAGTCACCGGTTTTGGGCTGGCATTGGTGTCTATGCCACTGCTGGTGCTGGTGCTGAATATTCAGGTAGCCAGCCCCTTGGTGGCGCTGATTGGCGGCGTGGCCGAACTGCTGCTTTTGCTGCATTACCGGGCGGATTTAAACATTCGCGCCGTAACCCGGCTGGTAGCCGCGTCGTTGTTGGGCATTCCGGTGGGCGTGCTGCTGCTGCGACGGGTAGATGTGGGAGTGATAACGGCCGTTCTCGGTCTCCTCATTCTCCTGTATGCCTTGTACGCTTTGTCTGGCCTGCGTTTGCCGCGTCTGGCGCATCAGGCGTGGGGGTATGGCTTCGGTTTTGTTGCCGGTGTGTTAGGCGGCGCTTACAATATCAGTGGACCGCCGGTGATCATCTATGGCAACTGCCGCCAATGGCCACCGGCGGAATTTAAAAGCAATCTGCAAGGCTTTTTTGCCGTCAGTAGTTACACCGTGATTGCCGTCCATGCTCTGGGCGGTAATTTTACGCCAGCCGTGTGGCAAAATTTCCTTATTGCGTTGCCGGCCATTTTGTTGGCGCTGTTGGCCGGGTTTCGGATGGACAAACATTTGAACCCGGAACGGTTCAGGCGTATTGTGCTGGTCGTATTGGTGATATTGGGAGCCAGTCTGTTATTTGGCTGAGAGCGGCGCATTGTAACAAAGCCTTATCTCTGGGAAAATCCTTAGAAACGCAGATTAAATAACCTACAGGAGATTGGGGATTAGAGATTAAATATTGAACGAGTCTCTAATCTCCCATCTCGGTTTTGCAAGCTGTTTAATGCACCTTCCTTAGGGTTTGTTGCTTCAAGCAAAATTAGTGGAAGAGTATGTTAAGACTGATCAATCAATTCGTGTACCGACCAGAAGCAACAGCGGCCGACGCCGAGTTGACGCCAGCGGATTTAGGACTGGCTTATGAAGCTGTTACCCTGACCACGGCCGATAAATTGGCGCTGTCGGCCTGGTATATACCGGCGGCCGCGCCGCGCTGTTTGCTGCTGTATTGCCACGGCAATGCCGGAGATATTCGCGATTGGGTGCAGGCCGTGCCGCCTTTTGTGGCAGCCGGCTGCAGCGTGCTGCTTTTTGATTATCGAGGGTATGGGCAAAGCGCCGGACGGCCGTCTGAGGAAGGCTTGTATCTGGATGGCGAGAGCGCCTGGGCGTGGGTACAGCAGCGCGCCGCGCAGGAAAATGTGCCGGCCGTGATTTTGGGCAAATCGTTGGGCACGGCCGTTGCCATTCACATTGCCGCCCAGACGCCCCCGGCGGCCCTGATTTTAGACAGCGCTTTTGCCTCCATGCGGGAAATTGCCATGACGATAACGCCTTGGCTGCCGGACGCCATGTTCCCGCGCCTGTACGAATCGGAAAAACGGGTAACGGCCGTTACCTGTCCCACCCTCGTCATCCACGGCCAGGCCGACACCCTCGTCGCCCTCAGCCACGGGCAGCGCATTTTTGCCGCCCTCACCGCGCCCAAAACCATGCACATCATCCCCGACGCCGGGCACAACGATGTTTCCGGCTACCCGGAATATCTTCAAGCCATTCAGGCGTTTTTAGATGGTTATCTTGCCTGACAACCCCATGTTTCTCCAGCAAATTGTACCTACAGACCCTAAGGGTTTGATGCCCAAATAATCCAAATTTTCGGGAGCAAACCCTTGGGGTTTTGCCAGAGAAACCTGAACAGATGCAGCCAATTTTCCCTCCAACACCTTATGAACAACTTACGCGACCAATTCCTGCTCAATCCTGACGTCGTTTTTTTGAATCATGGCTCTTTTGGCGCTACGCCCCGGCCAGTTTTTGCCGCTTACCAGGAATGGCAGCGCCTGCTGGAAGCCCAGCCGGTGCAATTTATCGCCACAGATATGCCCGGCTACTTTGCCGCTGCCCGCGAGCGGTTGGCGGCATATCTGCACGCCGCCGCCGCCGATCTGGTTTATGTGCCCAACGCCACCTTTGGCGTCAATATTGTGGCGCGGTCGTTAAAGCTGGGGCCGGGCGACGAAATTCTAACCACCGACCACGAGTATGGCGCTTGCGACAATGCCTGGATGTTCGCCTGCGGGCAAACCGGGGCCATTTACCGCCATCAACCTGTTGTGCTGCCCGTTTCCTCCGTCGATGAGATGGTGGAGCAGCTCTGGCAGGGGGTCACGCCGCGCACAAAGGTGATTTATCTGAGCCACATCACCTCGCCGACGGCGCTGCGCCTGCCGGTGGAAGCGATTTGCGCCCGCGCCCGGCAAGCGGGCATTCTGACGTTGATTGATGGGGCGCACGCACCGGGGCAGCTCGACCTGGATTTGCCGGCGCTGGGCGCTGATTTTTACACCGGCAACTGCCACAAATGGATGATGAGCGCCAAAGGGGCGGGCTTTTTGTATGCGCGCCCAGAAGTGCAGCCGCTGTTGGAGCCGCTGATTGTCAGTTGGGGTTGGGGGCCGAATCGCGATTTTTCCTTCGGCTCGGATTTTTTGGATTATTTTCAGTGGTGGGGAACCAAAGACCCGGCGGCGGCGCTGTCTGTGCCGACGGCGTTGGATTTTATGGCGATCCATAACTGGACGGCCGTGCGCCAGCAGTGTCACGAATTGGCCGTCGAAACTCTGCGCCGCCTCACCGAACTGACCCATTTGCCGTCCATTTACCCATCCTCACCCGATTTCTTTGTGCAGATGGTGGCCGCGCCGCTGCCGCAGCTAGACGCCAAAGAATTAAAACGCCGGTTGTATGCGGAATATCGGGTGGAAGCGCCGGTGGTGGCCTGGAACGGCCGTCAATTTATCCGCGTCTCTATCCAGGGGTATAACACCCGGTCGGATGTGGATGCGCTGGTCGCGGCCCTGGCCGAGTTGCTGCCGCAGTTTCGTTGAAGTATCCATCACCCGGCCGTATGAATCGGCGCCAGAAACACCGGGCAGGGCATTTGTTGGATGACCCGGTCGGCCACGCTTCCCACCATCAACCGATCAAAACCGCCACGGCCGTGCGTGGCCAGCATAATCAGGTCGGCCATTTCCGTCTGGCAGACGCGCACGATGGTGCGCGCCGGGCCGCCGTAGTCGGTTAACTGCGTACGCGCCGGCACGCCAACCAGTTGCAGGGCAGACGCCACCTTTTCCAGATAGTCACGCAAATGATTCAGGTAGTTTTCAGAGATGATGCCCACAGGCACGGTGAGCAGCAGGACATCGCTGCCATACTTTTGCGCCAGAAGGCGAACATAGGGCAGGATGCGCTCGGCGTTTTCGGAGCCGTCCAGGGCCACCAGCAGCCGCTGGAAGCTGGTGCCCCGGCTGCGCCAGTCGCCGGTGGGGCGCAGGAGCAAGACGGGCGTATCGCACAACTGGATGACCCCGCTGGCGACGCTGCCAATGAAGAGGCGTTTGAGTCCGGAACGGCCGTTGGTACTCATCACAATCAAATCCTCTTCTTGCGCCGCCTGATCGATGGCTGCGATAACCGGCCCTCGTGTCGTCATCGTGCGCAGCGACAGTCCCAAACCGGTAAGCTGGGCTGCGGTTTGCGCCAGATAGTGCGCCGGGTCGGTGTCCTGTTGGAAAACGGCGTGGCCGCCGTGCCGGGATGATTCCGCCAGCGTGGTCATCAGGGTTAGCTCAGCCTGGAACGTCCCGGCGAGCGATTGGGCAACCGACAGCGCTTCTTCGGCCAGATCGGAGCCATCGAGCGGAACGAGGATTTTTTGCAGTTGGATGGGACGGGAGTGGTGGGGAGCCGCGATATAGCCGGGCAGGTAGCGGCGTTCGGCCTGCAGCCGCCCCAGGCGTTCCTCCTGGGGTGTGGGATCGCCCAGACGATGGCGGAAAAAGGTGAAGGCGGCGTAGAGAATGGGAATGAAGAGGAAATAGGTCCATGCGCCTTCACGGAAGCGCTCGAAGAAGATGATGCCTGTGGCCAGGGTGGTGAGGATGGCGGCAACGGCCGTGCCGCCCAACGACACCCACTGCCCCCAGGACGGCTTTGTTTGCATCCCGCGCAGCAGCCGTTTGGCCGCCGCCCAGCCTGTCATGCTGAGCAAAATAAACACGCCGGCGGCATAAATGGCCAGGTAAATTTCTTCCTCCGCGCCGAAGATGAGGAAACAAAATGCCACCAGCCCGATTTCAATCCACACAGGCATGGCGGCGACGCCGAAGCGGTTGGTGTGGCCGATGACGATCGGCACGTAATGGCGCAGTTTCAGGCCGGCGGCCAGATTTTGCAGCCCCTGAGCGCTGGCCGCCGAGGCCGACAGCAGCACGGCCACGCCAATCAGCGTTCCCAGCCAGGGCAGCGGCGCGGGCAGCAGGCTGTCCATTGCCTGGGTGAAGACGGAAACGTCGGGATGCAAGGGGTCTGAAAGGGCGTAGATGGCCGGGCCGACGATGAGCATGGTAACGGCCGTTGTCCCCATCACAATGATCAGGCTGCCAAACGCTTTGTTGCTTTTCTCGCCTGGCGTGCCGTCGTAGGCGGCTACCAAATTGGCAAAAATCTCAATGCCTGTCATGACCGCCAGGATGCGCGCATAGCCCCCAAAAGTAAACGCCAAATAATCTGGCCGGAAGGCGTTCAGGTTAAAATCGGGCAGTTGCAGCCCGCGCTGCCAGAGCGTCGCTCCTACCATCAGCCAGAGCAGCAGCAGCACGGCCGCTGTCGCCGGACCGAAAAAGCGCGCCGCCATTTTGGGGCCACGATTCACCAGCCAGCCGGTGAACACACTCAGGCCAATGGCCAAAAATGTGCGGTACTGCCACAGCCACAACCGCTCGTTGAGGAGCGGGAAACGGTCGGCGATGAAGGTGACTAAGGCCGCCATGCTGACCAGGAACGTCAGCGTGTATTCGATGAAGGTGATGCTGGCATTCAGCTTGACAGCCCAGCTGCCAAATTCCTCTTCGCTCAGGCCGCTGCCGCCGCTGCCGTCTGTGACCCAGCGCATGACCTGGCGGTACATAGCCGACACCACGACGATGGTGAACACAACCAGCCACAGGCTGGCGCCAAAGGTGACTTGGGCGACACCGGCGATGACGATGAGCTTTAGAAAGGGGCCAAACACATACAGAGGAGAGGTGGCGGGATCGCCGCCGCCGGCCAATGCGCCTTCGAGAGAATTGGAGAGCTTGTGGGTAACGTGGGACACGACACTCACTCCTGTTTGTGGTAAACGACGAAATTGCTAAGATGTTTCATTCTAACATAGAAGCTAACCTGTTGATCGGCAAAACAGAGGTATAATGAGGGCTTGTTAGATAATCATCGAATGACGTGCCGCTGTGATGGGCGTGGACGATTAGATTAAAGCTATGAGCAAACGAGAATTTCGCCTGGATAATGAGTATCCATATAACCGCCGGGGACCGGTACGCTGGATTAATTCGCATTTGTGGCGGTATCCCTGGCTGCCGGTGGCCGTGTTGGTAACGGCCGTTTTCAATAATTTCGCCTACAGTTATATCCAGGTCATCATCGGCAAAGGGTTTGATCTGATTACGTCGGCTACCTGGGATGTGCGGGCGCTAGCCATCATTGCCGGGAGCGCCTTTCTGACGGCGGCGACACAGGGCCTTTTTGGTCTGGGGCGTAATTACGCCAACGAGATTATTGCCCAGCGCATGGAGCGCGACACCCGCGACGAGCTGTATGTGAGTTTGCTGGGGAAGGATCAGACTTTTCACGGCCGTCAGCGCATTGGCGATATCATGGCCCGGGCGACCAACGACGTGCGTACCCTGAACATCATGTTTAGCCCCGGCGTCATGCTGATCGTGGATGGGTTTATGGGCATTGTCGCGCCCATTGTGTTGATCGGCCGGTTGGAGCCGCAGCTTTTGCTTCTGCCGGTCATTTACCTGCTCCTCTTTGCCGTTAGCGTGTCCGATTATGCGCGGCGGCTGAATCCGGTCAGCCAGGCCATGCGCGATCAGTTTGGCGTGATGAACGCCGGCCTGGCCGAATCTATCAGCGGCATTGAGGTGGTAAAAGGCAACGCCCAAGAAATAGAGGAACTCAAGCGCTTTACCACTAACGCGGCCCTTTACAAAGAATATTTTGTCAAACAGGGCATTATCCAGGCCTGGTATTTGCCATTGTTGATCCTGAGTGTTTGTCTGGCTTTCGGTTTTCTTCATGCCATGTGGTTGTGGCGTTTGGGAACCTTAACGTTGGGCCAGGTTGTTACCTTCATGGGCTTATTTGGCGTACTGCGTTTTCCGACGTTCGTCTCAATATTTTCGTTTAATCTGGTGCAGTTGGGTGTGGCCAGCGCCCGGCGCATTCTGGAAATTGTGAACACCGAGACGGACCTGGATGAAAACGAGGACGGACTTATCCAACCTATTCGCGGCGATGTGGTTTTTGAAGATGTGAGCTTTGCGTATGCCGGCAGTTCGGTTTTGGAGAAAATCAGCTTCGCGGCCAAAGCGGGCCAAACCGTGGCGATTGTGGGGCAGACCGGTTCCGGCAAGACGACGCTGACGCGCCTGATTAACCGAATTTTTGATGCGGATAACGGCCGTGTCCTGGTTGATGGTGTGAACGTGCGCGATTGGAACCTGAGATCCTTGCGCTCACAAATCTCCATCATCGAGCAAGACGTGTTCCTCTTCTCCCGTACCCTGGCTGAAAACATCGCCTTTGGCTGCCCGGACGCCAGCCAGGCTGACATCGAACACGCCGCCCACGAAGCCCAGGCCCACGATTTTATCACCAGCTTCAACGAGGGTTATTTTACGGAAGTGGGCGAACGCGGCGTCACGCTTTCCGGTGGGCAGCGGCAGCGCATTGCCATTGCCCGCGCTTTTCTCACCGATCCGCGCATTCTCATCCTCGACGATTCCACCAGCGCTATCGACAGCGCCACGGAAGACCAGATTCAGCGGGCGATGAAGCGCATCAGCAGCCAGCGCACCACCTTCCTGATCACTCATCGCCTCAGCCAGATCCGCTGGGCGGACCACATTTTGGTGCTGAATAACGGCCGTCTCGTAGATCAGGGCACGCACGAAGAACTGCTGGCGCGCAGTCCGGCGTACCAACGCATTTTTGCGCGGTACGATTAACGGCTGCGGCCATCCCGAATCATCCCAATAGGAGGACACGCATTTTGCAAAAACGATTTTCTGGCCTCTGGCGGCAGCCCGATTTTATGCGTTTATGGGCAGGGCAAACCATTTCTGAATTTGGCACCTGGTTAGGCGCGTTGTCGCTGTTGGCCATTTTGAACTTAGACGCTACCCCGGCGCAAATGGGCACTCTGGAGACGCTCAAAGCGGCTCCGGCGATTGTTATTGGCCTGTTTGCCGGCGTGTGGGTGGATCGGCTGCGCCGACGGCCGTTGCTCATCGCCGCCGATTTGGGACGCGCCCTGATGTTGGGCAGCGTGGTTGTGCTGGCCTTCCTGGGCGGTCTGCACATGACCTGGTTATACGTCGTGGCTTTTTTGGTGGGCGGCCTGGCCGTCTTGTTCGATGTCGCTTACCATGCTTACGTACCGGCGCTCGTCAAACGCCAGAATCTCGTCGAGGCCAATGGCAAGCTGGCGACCAGCGCATCCCTGGCTGAGATCGCCTCGCCGGGGATTGGCGGCGTGTTGGTGCAGGTTCTTTCTGCGCCGCTGACGCTGCTGCTGGACGCCATTTCGTTTATCGTTTCGGCGCTTTTCCTGGGCGCAATTCGCCAGCCGGAAGCCGCGCCCGTCGAATCGGCCGATTCGGCCAGCGTCTGGGCGGAAATTAAAGTGGGGCTGCGCTTTACCATCACCCAGCCAACGCTGCGCGCGTTGATGGGGGCAATGGCTACCTGGCGCTTTTTTGGCGGTTTTTATGCTGCCCTGTACGGCCTGTATGTGCTGCGCGTTATTGGCCTTAGCCCGGCGCTGTTGGGCATCATTGTGGGCATGGGCGGCATTGGCTCGCTGCTGGGCGCGATGGCTGCCGACCGGTTATCGGGGCGATGGGGCCTCGGACGGGCGATTATTGGCGCTTTTTTGTGGAGCAGCGTGATAGGCTTGTTGGTGCCGTTGGCCGGGTTTGCCGGCAGTCCGGTGACGGCCGTTGCGCTGCTGTTGGCCTCGCAGCTTCTAGGCGACATCGGCCTGACCATTTACCTGATCAACACGCTGAGCGTGCGTCAGGCCATTACGCCAGACGAAAAGTTGGGCCGCGTAAACGCCACCTATGGGTTTGTGACCGGTGTGTTGGGTACGCTGGGCATCTTTGTGGGCGGATTGATCGGCGAGGCGGTGGGTGTGCGCAGCGCTGTGGTTGTGGCGGCCGTGGGCGGGGTTACGGCCGTTCTCTGGCTTATTTTCTCGCCTGTCAGGACAATGGTAAAACTGGGCATTGGTGGGGATTAGAGACAGGCGACTTTCGCGGTCCCCCATCTTCCAAACGGATCCTAAGGGTTCGGACTCGAGTGATTTTGCTCCGGACATTGCAAAACCCCTTGCGCCTTCCTGAGAATCTGAATGGTTACAAGCTTGAAACAAAAGTGAACTATGGGCTTTATTTTAGATGGACTCGACACAGAAGATTATGATCGGCAGTACAGCGACCGCGAACTGCTGCGGCGCATCGTCAGCTATTTTAAACCCTATACCCGCCGCATGATTCTGGTCGCGGCGATGATTTCGCTCAATTCCCTGGCCGGAACCGGCGGACCCATCCTCATCGCCAAAGGAATTGACATTCTGGGCAAAAATTCTACCACCCAGATGATGCTGCTCCTGACCGGCGGCGTACTCTTGTTGGGAGCGTCGGCGTGGTTGTTTAACTTTATCCAGCAGTATTTCTCGGCCAAAGTAGTGGGCGAAGTGGTGCTGCAACTGCGCCGCGACGTGTTTTCGGCCACCATCCAGCACGATATGTCCTTCTTCGACGAACATCCCTCAGGCAAAATCGT
>JAKQCM010000059.1 GCA_029559155.1 Chloroflexota bacterium | reverse complement strand
TGGCATGTCGCTCATCGTTTTTGCCGGGGCGGCTCAACTGGTAGGCATCCAACTGCTAGACACCCACGCCCCACTGCTGGTCATCTGGCTGTCGACATTTTTTATCAACCTGCGCTTTGTCATGTACAGCTCATCCCTGGCAACCCACCTGCCCAGGCTGCCGCTGCGCTGGAAGCTGCTGGTGCCTTATTTGCTCACCGACCAGGCGTACGCCATATCGATTTTGGCCTTCACGCAAGAGCCGGAACGGCCGTTCAAGCAATGGTTTTATCTGGGCGCGGCCCTCACGCTCTGGTTGGTGTGGATGAGTGGAACGGCCGTTGGCGCCATCGTCGGCGTGCTCATTCCCGCCAGCTGGTCACTCAACTTCGCCGCGCCGCTCACCTTCCTGGCGCTGGTGATGGCCACCATCAAGGATCGGTCCATGATCGTCGCGGCCGTGATAGCAGGGCTAACGGCCGTCCTGGCCCACCCCTTACCCTACCGCACCGGACTCATCCTCGCCGCCCTGGCAGGCATCGCCGCCGGCCTGATATGCGACAAACTGCGGCGGCAACGGCCGTCGCCAACACCATAAACCCTAGGAACGCAACTTAAATAACTTACAGGAGACTGGAGACTGGAGACTGGAGACTGGCTCAATCGCAAATCGCAAATCGCAAATCGCAAATCGCAAATCGCAAATCCCCATGGAGAATATTATGAAAGGTCAATTTGCCGGCCGCATGGCCAACGTCCAAAAATCATTTATTCGTGAACTGCTAAAGGTCGCCCAAGACCCGGCCATCATTTCATTTGCCGGCGGGCTGCCCAACCCCGGCTACTTCCCGGTGCAACCGCTGCGGCGCGCCGCCGACAAAGTGCTGGCCCAAGACGGCGCCAACGTCTTACAATATGCTCCCACCCTCGGCTACCTGCCGCTGCGCGAATACATCGCCCAACGGTACGCCCAAAAAACCGGCCTGCAAATCCATCCCGACGAGATTCTCATCACCAATGGCTCGCAGCAAGGGCTGGACCTGGTGGCAAAAATCTTGCTGGACCCTGGCGACGAGGTTATTTTGGAAGCGCCCAGTTATCTAGGCGGCATTCAGGCGTTTTCGCTTTACCAGCCGCAGTTCCGAACCGTCGCTCTGCATGAAGATGGCGTGGATCTGGCCCAACTGAGCGAGGCGGCCGCCCGCGACCGCGCCAAACTGTTTTACGCCTTGCCCAACTTCCAAAATCCATCCGGCATCACCTATTCGGCGGCTAAACGGGAAGCGGCGGCGCGCATTTTGCACGAGAATCAGGTCTTTTTTATCGAGGATGATCCTTACCGCGAACTGCGCTTTATGGGCGACGACCAGCCGCCCATCAGCAGCTTTGGCCGGGAGCGGGGTTTCTTGCTCGGTTCGTTCTCCAAAATTGTGGCTCCGGCGCTGCGCATGGGCTGGATTGTGGCCACGCCGCCCAACATGGACAAACTAATCATCGCCAAACAGGCGGCCGACTTGCACAGCAATTATGTGTCGCAGCGTATCTTGCACCAGTTCCTGCTGGACAATGATTTGGACGCGCATATTGGCACGATTACGGCCGTTTACCGCCGCCAGCGCGAATTAATGGTCTCCATGCTAGAAGAATGTTTTCCGCCGGAAGTCAGCTTCACCTTGCCGGAAGGCGGCATGTTCCTGTGGGTCCGGCTGCCGGAGGGTGTGTCGTCGATGGATTTGTTTAACGAGGGCGTCAAAGCCAACGTCGTCTTTGTGCCCGGCCACCCGTTTTACGTGGATGGCAGCGGGCAAAACACGCTGCGCCTCAACTTTTCCAACACCGACGAAGCCCACATCGAAACCGGCATGACACGGCTGGCGCAGGCATTACAAAATGTGATGCGGCAGGCGTCATGATGGTTTGCGCCTCACAAAAATCAACGTGGTAGACCGATACCAACACCGCCGGGAAGTCCTGGCATTCCTGCAAAAACACGTTTCCCCAGGCCGCTGGCAGATTGCCCTGCCGGCGGCGGGGCGCGGGCACGAAACTTATCTGGCCCAAAGCGGCGGCGAAACCTACTTTGTCAAATTAGGCGCGCGCGTGGCAAATTACGAAGCGCTGGCCTCACTCAACCTGACGCCAGAGGTGGTGGCAACAGGCTGGCTGGAGGATGGCGCGTCTGTCCTGGTTCAGGCATATGTGGCAGGCAGAAATCCTTCCTGGCAAGATTTCCGGCGCTATCAGGAACACATAGCGCTTGTCGTCCACAAAACGCATCACAGCCCGGCTATTCTCCGGGTCTTAGCCGCCGCCCCTTCGCCAGATTACAAAGATGCCGGCATGGCGGCGCTGACGCGCCTTCGCCACAAATGGGAAGCGTACCGAGCACAGGTAACGGCCGTCGCCGACTTTATCGACGCCGCCCTGGCCCAACTCCAACAGGACGCGCAGGCCATGACCGGCTCTGGTCTGGTAGCCTCCCATAACGACATTTGCAATGCGAACTGGTTAATCACTTCGGACGAGAAAATCTTTCTGGTGGATTTGGAAGCCATGTCGCTAGATGATCCGGCTCACGACATGGGATCGCTGCTCTGGTAGTATTATCCGCCAGCGTTACGGCCGTCGTTTTTAGCCATCGCCGGTTACGCCTGCGACGACCTTTTCAAAGAACGGATGCGCATTCGCATGGCGCTGCACTGCCTGGACATTCTCCTGCCGCGAGCGCACAGTTTTGACACCTTCGATGCCCGCGCCTTCCCTGACTGGTTAACCGATTTCCGGGCAGTTCTCGCCGGACAAGAAAATCCACGAGGATATGATGACAAGTAACCAGAAACGGCAAACGGCCGTTGCCGCAGCGGCCCAATTCTTCGCCGGCCTGCCGGATAGACCGGCGGCCGTGTCTACCTCGCACCCACGCAGCGCCCGGGCAATCCGGCCATCCGCGCCGCATTTTCCAACTGGCAAACAGAAAAGACCACACGAACGCAAGCTCAACGCCATCAAGGAAAAGGACGCGGATGAACACGGATTTTCACCGATTCTTATCCGCGTTCATCCGCGTCAATCCGTGTCCTATTCTCAGAACAGACCCCACGAAAACGCCATGAATGAAAACCTTCCGCATTCTCTGCGCCTCTGCGGCTCTGCGTTAAATCATTTTCAAAGAAGGCGGGGCGGGACGGGCAAACATGATTGCTAACACGCAGCCGGACCCCTCCGCCCGCCCGCATCTTACCGAACTGTGGGGCGGCGTCAAATCGGAACTGCCCATCGCCGTGGGCGTGATTCCTTTTGGCCTGATTTATGGCGTGCTGGCGCTGGCCGCCGGCTTGAACCCGGCGCAGGCGCAGGCGATGTCGTCGATTGTGTTTGCCGGGTCGGCGCAGTTTATTGCCACGCAGTTAATCGGCGCGGGCGCGGCGCTGCCGGTGTTGTGGCTGACAACGCTGGTGGTAAATTTGCGGCACGTGCTGTACAGCACAGCGCTTGGCCCCGACCTGCGCCATCTGCCGCGCCGCTGGCGCTGGCTGCTGGCCTATTTGTTAACGGACGAAGCGTATGCGGTAACGGCCGTCCACTACGCCAATCACCAGCTCCCGCGCGCCTGCAAACATTGGTTTTTCCTCGGCGCGGGCTTCACGTTATGGGCGACATGGCAAATCAGCACGGCCGTCGGCATCT
>JAKQCM010000030.1 GCA_029559155.1 Chloroflexota bacterium | reverse complement strand
GTCATTCTGAGCGGAGTCTTCGGAGCGAAGAATCCCTATCACTCGGTCATTTCAAGCAAATGGGATGCTTCGGAGGATGCTTCGGCAAGCTCAGCACAGGCTCTCAGCATGACGCGTCTCTCGATTACCGGATTAATTTTTTAATCTGCAAAAGCATCTGGCTACCAAACAACGCCCCATAAACGGAGCTTTAAGCCGGTTTTAACCGGCGTTGTTATCTAGCCGGGGCGTTTACGCCCTGGCGAGGCCGTCTGAGACATCTGAAATTGGCGAGTATGCAATCGCCTTATGTAGAGGCACAATAAGTTTGCCCCAATCCCCCCAAAGATAGTAAAATGCGTTCGTCCAACATTGAGCCAACCTAAAACCGAATACTGGCGCCACTTACCGGCAAGGCAAGGATAATCAACCCATACCCACCTGGAGGCAATCTTAAATGGCAGTTAAAATTCCCAGTCTTATCCTCAAGCAGTTGTATACCTTCGGCAGTTTGCAAAACGTCAATGGCGGCGTGCAATTTTCAGTGAAAAATCGCCTGAGCGACGCCACTCTGACCAGCTTAAACAGCATCAAATTTGATGGTCAGGCTATTCCCCTGGAGGGAGTAACCATTCGTTTAGAAGATGGTCACACGATGGGGGCGGGAGAAATAACGGCCGTATCCCCCCTCCAATTCCCCCTCCGCGCCATCCTCATCATCCGCACCACCGCCGCCCCCCTGGCCGAAGGCAAACACAAATTAGAGATCGGCTTCGAGACCACGCCCTTCGGCGAACTCAAACTCAAAGTCGAAGACACCATCACCGGCAGCACCGAACACCTCACCCGCATCCCCCGCGACAAGAGCGACGATTACACCCCGGAAATCATCGCCGAACGGCAAAAATTTGTGGAAGAGTTTACCGGCCAAAAAGTTGACCACATCCGCCACTATTCATTCGATCCCCACATCACGGCCGGCAATGTGGAACATTTTACAGGCGTCGCCCAGGTTCCCATTGGTTTCGCCGGTCCACTCACCATCAACGGCGAACACGCGCAGGGCGATTTCCTCATCCCCCTGGCCACAACCGAAGGCACACTGGTCGCTTCCTACAATCGCGGCATCAAAGTACTCAATCTCAGCGGCGGCGTCACCTGCTCCGTCGTCGGCGACGCCATGCAGCGCGCCCCTGTTTTTTCCTTCGACAATGCCCGCCAGGCGCGCATTTTCTCTGTTTGGGTGCAAGAACATCTGGCAGAAATTCGGGAAGAAGCGGAGGCGACTTCCAGCGTTGCCAAGCTCAAAGACATTGATACCTACCTGGCCAGCCGTTTTGTGTATTTACGTTTCAACTACACCACCGGCGACGCAGCCGGACAAAACATGGTTGGGCGCGCCACCTTCGCCGCATCCAGTTGGATTTTAGACCACTACCCTGACCCAGGCGCCATCACGCACTTTTTTCTGGAATCAAACTTCGCCACCGACAAAAAAGCGTCGCAGATCAACATTATGCGCACACGCGGCAAACGAGTCACGGCCGAATGCACCGTCAAACGCGACGTGCTGATCAACCACATGCGCGTGGAGCCGGAAAGCCTCTATTACCATTACGGCGTGGCCAATATCGGCGCGGTTTTGTCCGGGGCCAACAACAACGGCCTGCACTCGGCCAATGCCATTACCGCCATCTTCATTGCCACCGGGCAAGACGTGGCCAACGTTTCGGAATCGTCGGCGGGTATTTTGTATACCGAATTGACTCCCGATGGCGATTTGTATATGTCGATCACCATTCCCTCGTTGATTGTGGCCACCTATGGCGGCGGCACTGGTCTGGCAACGCAGCAAGAATGCCTGGGACTGCTTGGCTGCGTGGGGCGCGGCAAGGTGAACAAATTCGCCGAAATCGTCGCCGGGGCTGTGCTGGCCGGCGAAATTTCCCTTGCTTCAGCGATTGCGTCTTCAGATTGGGTGTCGAGTCACGAGAAATACGGCCGTAACCGCTAAAAAACAAAGACCCGAAGGGTTTTAAAAACCCTTCGGGTCTGGGAAGAGGTTTACTTTTCCTCTACCGGTACATGACCGTTGGACCGCGTTCGCTCACGAATCTCCAACCGGCGTTGATCAAACGCTTCATTGAGTGTGTGGCTGGCCTGTTCCCCGCGTTCCATCAATTTTTCGGTATACGGCCCGGCGTTCTCACGCACATTGCCTACGATAACGGCCGTAATCCCCACGCCCAACATCACCGTCTGGCGCGTTACGTGCTTCACCTGATTGCACACCGATCCTATTGTTTGTCTAATTGCCATTTTGTTCTCCAGTCTAACCAGAAAAAATCGCTTTCTGCGCCACACTCCTCAAAATAAGGAAGGGGCGATATGCAAAATATAACGCAGCGCGTCACAGCCGTCAAGAGCCAACTCCGCACCAGAGCGCCACATTGCCCCCCCTGTCACTCAATGCTACACTCTCTAAATGACTACTGAACTCACAACCGGCATTCTGACCTTAAAACCCGGCCGCGAAAAGCCGGTCCTAAACCGACATCCCTGGGTGTTTTCCGGGGCAATTCATCACAGCGACGGCCGTTTCCAGCCCGGCGACCTGGTAACTGTTTTGGCCAAAGACGGCCGTTTCCTGGCCACCGCCTACGCCAACCCCCACTCTCAAATCCGCGCCCGCATCCTCTCTTGGGACGCCAACGAACCCATCGACGACGCCTTCTGGCAGCGCCGCCTGCGCCGCGCCATCGCCGCCCGGCAAAGCCTGGACTTGAGCCAAACCACCGCTTTTCGCCTCATCAACGCTGAAGCGGATGGACTGCCCGGCCTGATCGTGGACCAATACGGCGAGTTTCTGGTGATGCAATGCCTGACCCTGGGCATCGACCGGCGCAAAACGCTGCTCGCCGAGATGTTGGCCGCCGAATTGCAGCCCGCCGGCATTCTGGAACGCTCCGACGCCAGTGTGCGCGCCAAAGAAGGGCTGCCCGAAGCGTCCGGACTGCTCTGGGGCGCGCCGCCGCCCAACCGGTTGCTCATCCAAGAAAACGGCCACACCTTCGCCGTCGATTTAACCGGTGGGCACAAAACAGGCTTCTACCTGGATCAGCGTACCAACCGCGCGCTGGTGTGTACGCCCCACTACATTGCCGGAAAAGAAATCCTTAACGTCTTCGCCTATACCGGCGGCTTTGCGGTGTATGCCGCCGCTCATGGCGCTGGCCCCATCACCAACATAGACAGTTCCATGGATGTGCTGAAGATGGCGGAAGAAAACGTGTTGCGACTGGGCCTGGAACGGCCGTCCGATGAATACTTACTGGGTGACGCCTTTATGATCCTGCGCGACTTTCGGGATAACGGCCGTCAATTCGACATGGTTATCCTCGATCCCCCAAAATTCGCCCACAGCCAGCGCGACATCGAACGCGCCGCTCGCGGCTACAAAGACCTCAACTGGCTGGCGCTGCGCCTCCTGCGCCCCGGCGGTTTGCTCGCCACCTTCTCCTGCTCCGGCCTCGTCAGCGCCGATCTGTTCCAAAAAATCATTTTCAGCGCGGCCGTCGATGCTGGCCGTGACGTGCAAATCCTTCAACCCCTATCGCAGGCCCCGGATCACCCCATCCTGCTTTCCTTCCCGGAATCAGCCTATCTCAAAGGGCTGCTCTGCCGGGTAGTCGATTAGGCAACGAATTTTCCAGGCCCGGTGAGAATGGCCCAGACGGCCGCTCTCACGCCACCTCACCCGCCTCTGCCAAAAAATCCGCCAGCGCGTCTGCTTCGCGGCCCATCGTTTCGCTGCGGCGCACGTTACCCTGGGCTGTTTCATATGCCGCCCACGAACGCAGCACGGTTATCTGCTCCCGATACGTCGCCATCGAGCCGGCGCCTACCCGGCGCAGCAGCCGCAGACTCTCCTGGAAGCAGTCGCCGGCGCGAACTTCCCGGTTGTGTAATTCGAGGGGCAAGGCCGTGGCGGGCAGCTGCGCGGCAATATGGCCGAGCAAATGCCAGGTCTCGCCGCGCAATTTGTCATCCGCCATGTGCAGGGCGATGGCGTGCGCCTTTGTGACGGCCTGCTGGGCAACGGCCGTGTCCCCCTGTCCCACCATCGCCGCCGCCAAAAACAGATACGCCTGCCCCAACCCGCGCCAGCCGCCCATCCCGTCCTTGCCCTCAGCAAATTGGATCACGCGGCGCAGCAGGCGTTCAGCCGCGGCAAAATTCCCCAGGCCCACGAGCGCGCCGGCCAGGTCTGTGCGAAAAAACACTTCGCCATACCGGTCGCCAATAGCGCTGGCAATCGTTAAGGCTTCGCGGAAATAAGCAATCGCCGCCTTAAAATCCCCCACCAAACGCGACAGTCGCCCCAGACGATATAAAGCCTGGGCTGCTTCGCGTTGGTAATCTACCTCTCTGGCTCGCTGCAAGGCCAGCAGCAACTGCTGCCCGGCGGCCTGATATTGCCCCATTTGCATCCGCAAATCGCCCAGCACCATGTGGGCCAATATCAAACCGCCATCGACCTGCTGATGTTCCTCGCGCTGGGCGATCACTTGCTGCAGCCGGTCTAAAAAGTGCTGCGCGTGGGCGGATCGGCCCCATTCGATGTAGAGAGCGCCCAACAACTGCACGCTGCGAATAACGGCCGTGATCTCCCCGGTACGCTCGGCAAACGGCAATGTCTGCCGCGCTGAAGCTAACGCCAATGTGGTGTCGCCCAGGCGATAATAAGCCTCACTTTTAAACCGCAAAGCGTAGACCAGTTCGATTTCATCACCGACCAGCCAGGCGGCTTTTTCGGCGCGGGTGGCCGTCTCCAACAAATTGGTGTATTGGGTTTGCTCGAACATGATATCGGATAGGCCGTTTAGCGCGCGCGCCTGGGCCGAAAGGTCGCCGTCATTTTCGGCGGTTTGGCGCATGGCGCGATAGGTGCTGGCGGCCTGCGCCAACTGCGCCTGCAAGCGCAGCAGTTGGCCGACACGCTCTTGCACGCTTACCTGCCAGGCTGCGTGGACCGGATTATCGGCAAGTAAAAAGAGAACACGGCCGTAATGGCGCAGCGCCAGCAGCGGGTTTGCCAGGTCTTGGGCGCGCAAGGCGGCCATTTCGTGCATTTCGGCGGCCAAAATTGGCTCCTCGGCCAATTCGTAATGGTCGGCGATCAGGCTGGCATACTCTGCCACCCGCTCGCCGCTTTGCTCTGCCAGCCAGGCGGCTACCTGACGATGGTAGATGGGCCGCACACGCAGCAAGACGCTTTCATAGGCCACTTCGCGCAGCATTTCGTGTTTGAACAAGAAGGCCTGGCTGTCGGCAAAAACGGAACTGTCGCGGTGAAAGACCATTTCACGTTTTTCCAGCGCCTGCAAGGCGACGATGGTTTCCGGCTCGCGAATGATGTTTTCTTCGGCCAGGGCGTTCATTTGGATAACGGCCGTGTCCCAAAATAACCGTCCGATCACCGCCGCCCGCTGCAAAGTCACCCGCTCCAAAGACGAAAGCCGGTCCAAACGCGCCTGCAAAACACCCGTCAGCGTCAACGGCACACGCACCCCGGTGAGATGCTTTGGCAGCACACGCCATGCATGGTCGCCGGGGATAATCACCCCATCCTCAATAAAAACCTTCACCAATTCTTCCACATAAAACGGGTTGCCCTCGGCCCGATCGACAATGAGGCTGGATAAATCGGCCGGTATTTCCGGCATGTGGCGCAAAATATCTTCCACCAACTGTTGGCTTTCATCACGGCTCAGCGCGCCCAACGTCATGATCATATGGCGAGGAATTTGCTCGTCATGCCGCTGCTGATCCACGGCCTTCCCGCCCCAACCTGGACGCCAATCAAACAAGGATGGCCGGGTCATGCCTAAAATCAGCAGCGGAAGCTGCAAACTAAGCTGCCCCAGGTGTTCCAGCAAGTCCAGCGAGCTTTCATCTGCCCAATGAATATCCTCCAGCGCCAACAAAGTCACCCGATGGTGGCTCATCATCGCCTGTAAAAAGAGCGAAACATCCGCATACGCCCGTTCCCGAACCTGAATAACCTCAGTCGGCGCGAGTGTGGGGTATTCATCTCCCATCTCCAGGCCCAGCAGCTGCGCCAAAGACCGAATGCGGCGCTGCCATTCGGCCGCATTTTGCTCTGTGTATAAATCGCCCAGCCCTTGCTGCATTTTCTCCGCCACAACCGACGCGGTGTCCGAATCTTGAATGCCAAATGCGGTTACAAATAAATCGCGCATTAAGGCGTAGGGAATTTGTTTCATCCCTGGATCAGTCCGCCCTTTTAGAAGCAAAACAGACGCCGGCAGCGTTTGCAGCCATTGAGTAAATTCGTAGATCAAGCGCGATTTACCCACCCCGGCATCGCCCACTACAGTAATTATCTGACCGGATTGTGTTTTGATGGTGCGGGCCAGCGCCGATTGCAATGCGTGCATTTCAGCATCGCGACCAACCATGCGGGTTTCCACGCCTTCCACGCCGCGCCCTTTACGATAAAAGCGACGGGGTTTTGCGCCCAAGACCAGATATACCTGAATGGGATCGCGTTTGCCTTTTAGCTCGATTGGCCCCAAGGACTCGAAGTTGAAATCGCTGTGTACCAACTGGTAGGTTTCGTGAGAAATCAGGATGCCGCCGGCGGGCGCGGATCGTTCCAGGCGGCTGGCCACGTTAACCGGATCGCCGATGACGGTGTACTCTTCGCTGGTGCCAACTTCGCCCAACAGCACAGGTCCGGTATTGATGCCAATGCGTAAGCGCAATGAAGCAAGATTGCGCACAGATTGTTCGTCGCCGGGCATCTGGCTTTGCATCTGGTTGATGAAGTCGCTGAGCGCGGCGCGCATGCTCAGGGCGGCGCGAATGGCGTTTTCGGGATCATCCTCGCCGGCAACAGGCACGCCAAACAAGCCCATCACGGCGTCGCCGATGTGTTTATCGACCATGCCGCCATGTTGGGTAATGGCTTGATCGAGCCGCCGCCAGAGCAGGTTAATGATGTTGAGCATGTTGGTGTCGGGCACGGATTCGGCGACGCCGGAGAAGCCGACGACAGTGGCAAATAAGATGGTAAGTTGTTTGCGTTGGGTCGTGCGTGGTGGGGAGGGTGCGGCAAGGGAGGGGTAGACGGCCGTTTCCCCACCCATCATCGCCAGTTTCTCTTGTAACGCGGCCACAGTCACGTCTGTCACCGGGTCGCCCAAAATAGTGCGCTGCGACTCTAAGACCTGAATGGCATGTAGAACTTCCTCGCGTTTACTCATGCCCACCATCACCATCGCCTGGGTAGCTGCCCCCCATTAGCCGCACATACGCATTCAGCTCACGAAAATACGACACTTGCAGCCCTGTCGTTTTACTATCCAGCCAGGCTAATAAGCGGTCCTGCCCTTTCCGACGAATGACTGGCGGTGTGCTCGTATAAATGACCCGCCAGAGAAAGTCATGGACAAATTGATATTCCAGCACGCCCGTCAGAGCAGAAGATCGCTGGCGGACGATCAACCCTTTTTGCTCCAACGCAGACAAACTCTCCGCCACCTGTCCCGGGTTTATGCCATGTTCCTCGGCGGCCAACTGCTGGACCGCCCCATCCCAAAACGGCGACGCAAATATGGCTGCGGTTTGCAATACCCGCTCTTCGGCCGCCGACAAACAAGCCACCCGCGCTTCAAACAACGCTGTCAACGTTTCCGGTATCGACATGTCTGCCAGTTTGCTCAAATTCACCTGCCAACGATCGCCTTGCCGGACAATGATGCCGGTATCAAAAAGTAAGCGCCCCATTTGCTCTACGTACAACGGATTTCCCTGCGCGCCATGAACGACGAGATCGACGAGTCGTAACGGCACATTGGGCACATCGTCGAGGACCTGCGCAACCAAATGGCGCGTGTCGATGCCGGTTAACGGCGGCAAGGTGAATGTGGACATAGGATTGAAGGGATCTGGCGATTTCCAAGACGGCCGTTCCGCCCAAAACTCTGGCCTTGCTAAAACCACCACCAACAACGGCAAATCCGCGCAGCTATCCAGCAAAAACTCAATCAGGTCTAACGAAGCCGCGTCCGCCCACTGCCCATTCTCCACCAGCCAAATGACCGGCGGGCAACCATTCACCAAATCCATAAAAAAGCGCGTCAGATCATTATGGGCGTATCGCCGCAGCCGGGGCAAATCATTCGCCAGATTCTCTAAATACGGACTATCTGCAAAATCAAATCCTAAAAAATGGCCCATAACATGCGCCTGTTCTCTGGCGCTGATCTGGTGCGCTTGCATGATACTTTCCACGCCACGGACAAATTTTTCCCGACCGACATGACCGCTGCTGCGCGGATTCATGTCGAACAGCCGCCCAAATAGATCGCGCATCAGGGCATAAGGCGCAGCCTGCGTCGCTTCCATAGCCTGAGTGCGCAAAATACAACCTTGCACCGGCAGCATGGCCACCAGGCGCTCAAATTCATCAAACAAACGCGATTTGCCGGCCCCCGCCTCGCCAATCACAGTGATCACTTGCATCACACTGTTATTCATGGTCTCTTGCAGGGCAAATTGCAGCTTCTCGATTTCCGCTGCGCGCGCCACAAAATGGAGTTCGGATTCTCGCCACTTGCCTCCGCCAGCGGCAAGATGATGCCGTTTAGCGCCCTCCACCACATAAACCGTCAGCGGTTCTTGCCGGCCCGGGACGGCTAACGCTTCCGGAATAGCCACTTCAAATTGACCGTAGACCTGACGGTAAATATCGTAGGAAATCAGCACACCGCCAACCGGCGCAGCGGTTTGCACCTGTTCTACCAGGGTGATGGTTTCGCCAACGGCCGTCAACTTCCGGCTCGCCCCTACCCTGGCCAACACCACCGGCCCGCCATGAATGCCAATGCGCATCTTCATCTCGCTGATCGCTTTGCGCCGATCCAAAGGCCCCGTGTCAATGCGCTGCCGGGACAGCTCATTAAACAACGCCAGCTCCAGCTGCATGTCCAACGCCGCTAAAATCGCCCGCTCAGCGTCGTCTTCCTGCGCCATCGGCACGCCAAACAACGCAATAAACCCGTCCCCAGTATGTTTGTCGATCACCCCGCCCCAGGAGTGGGCCACGCTGTCCAGCTTCTCCCACAACGCATTGACCGTATCACGAACCTGTTCCGCATCCATTTCAGCCGACATCGCCGTAAAGCCAGACAAATCTGCCTGCAGCACTACCACCTGTGCGTGAGATTCAGCCGATTGGGTTTGGTGTGTGGGCACAGCAGCCAACAACTGCATTTTTTCTTGCAGCACGGTAACGGCCGTTTCCACCACCGCATCTCCCAAAACCGCGCGATGAGAACGAATAGCAACAATGGCTTCCTCAAGAAATTGATAGTCGACCACGATTTATCCCAAAATATCTGTTCAGAAATCCTCATGTTGAACAGGCATTACCACAGGGCGCCGGAGTAAAAGGCAAAATAAATTATATAGTGGTAAAGTACGAAAGGCGATTATTGATACTTGCCGACTTCCTAACTTCTTACTATACTGCCCGCCGCACCTATTCTTTGCGGGGCAAAATCATTCAGAGGCCATAGGCTGCCGATCACCCATCTACCTGAAAAATCGAACCTTTGGGAACGATCTGATGAAGCGTGATACGTGACCACAAGACATTGTGAGCCACACCTCCCGCAATCCCCAATGGTTTGCTCCCGAGAATTTAGATTATTTGAGCCTCAAACCCTTGGGGTCTAACCAGAGGAACGTGAACAGTTACTATGCGACTAAAAAAACTCGCTCTCCAAGGTTATAAAACCTTTGCCACCAAAACTGAATTTGTTTTCGACGAGGGCATCACGGCCGTTGTTGGCCCTAACGGCAGCGGCAAAAGCAACGTCGCCGACGCCGTGCGTTGGGTTCTGGGCGAACAAAGTTATGGCGCTCTACGCGGCAAACGCACCACCGACATGATCTTTGCCGGCAGCCAGACACGCCCGCGCGCCGGCATGGCCCAGGCCATCCTCACCCTGGACAACACCGACGGTTGGCTGCCCATCGATTACACTGAAGTCGAAATTGGCCGCCGCGCCTATCGCTCCGGCGAAAACGAATACATCCTCAACGGCCAAAAAGTGCGCCTCAAAGACATCACCGACCTGCTGGCGACCAGCGGTCTGGCCGAACGCACGTACACCATCATTGGCCAGGGGCTGGTAGACCAGGCGCTTTCCCTGCGCGCCGAAGAGCGGCGCGCCTTGTTTGAAGAGGCCGCCGGCATCAATCACTACAAAAGCCGCCGCGCTGAAACCTTGCGCCGCCTAACCGAGACACAGCACAATTTGGAGCGCGTCCATGACATTTTGGCCGAAATTGGGCCGCGCATGAACTCACTCAAACGGCAGGCCGTACGCGCCCGCAATTACGAACAAGTGGCCGCCGACCTGCATCACCTGCTGCGCATCTGGTATGGCTATAAGTGGGAACAGGCCAAACGAGAGATGCGCCGCGCGCGTGAAACGGCCGTCGCCACCGAAAAAATCTGGCAAGATACCCGCCTCGGTCTGCTGGCCCAACAAGACAAAATCGACGCCGTGCGCCGCCGTCTGAACCAACTGCAAGAGCAAACGGCCGTCACCCGCAGCCAACGCGACGACATCCGCGACCAGCTAGAAAAAGCCCGCCGCCAGGTTGCCATCCTGCAAGAACGGCAAGAATCCCTCCAGCGCCAACTCGCCGACACCGAACAAGAACTGCCCGAACTGGAGCAGCAGCAGCAGCGGGCGCAAACCGAACTGGCCGCCGCCACCGCCGAATTGGAAACCGCCCAGGCCAGTTTGCAGCAAAACCAGACTGAGCTGCGCCAATTCAACGCCAATTTCCAGCAGCAGCAAACCGAAATCAACCACTGGCAAAAACAATTGGCCCAGGCCGAACAGGAACAACGCGCCGCCCAAACCCGTCTGGCGCAAGCGGAAGGCCAACTCAGCCAACTGCAAGAACGCCTGCGCGAACAAACGGCCGTTACCGCCGCCACCGACTCCGACGAAATGGCCACCCTGGAAGCGCGATTTGGCCAGCTAACGGCCGTCCTCACTTCCGCCCAGGAACGCGCCGACGAATTGGGGCAAACCCGCGCCGCCATCCTCGACGAACGGCAAACCCTCATCACCGCCCTGAAAAAATTACGCGCCGCCGCCCACGACCAGCAGCAGCTGCTCAACCAACGTCGCAATCAACTGGCCCGCCTGGAAGCCCGCGCCGATATGCTGGACCAGATGCGCCGCAAAGAGACCAAACTCAACGGCAGCGTGCGCACCCTCGGCCAGCTCGCTTCGTTGGTGACAATTCCGACGGCGCACGAAACGGCCGTGGCCGCCGCCCTGGCCGGCCGCCTGGCTGCCCTGGTGCTGCCCGACAGCGTCAATCTATGGCAGCTTCTGCACAGCAACGACCGGCAGGCACTGACGGCCGTTGCCCTCGACCACTTGCAAGCCCCGCCCCAACCCGACCTGAAAACAGATCCCGCCGTCATCGGCTGGGCCAATCAACTCGTCACCGGCAACCCCATCGTGAAACCGGTGCTTGATTTGCTCCTGGGGCCGATTTTGTTGGTCAAAGACGCCGAATCGGCCTACCGTCTGGCGCTCACCCTGCCACCGGGAGCGCTGGCCGTATCGCCCGATGGCTTCATCGCCTATGCCGGCGGTCTGGTGGAAACCGGCGGCGCGGACAACCAGAACAGCCTGCTGGCCCGCGAAGCGGAATGGCGCGCCGCCAAAGCCGACAGCGACAAACTGCGCGCTGAACTGGACAACCTGGAAACCGATCTATCCGCCGCCCAGGCCGCCATCGACGAAAAACAAACTGAATCCGACCGCCTGCAAAACGAGGAACGCCGTCTGGCCCGGCTGCAAAACGAGGCGGCGCAGCGGCTGGCGCAAGCGCAGCGTGATCAGGACCGGGTGAAACAGCAGCAGACCTTTTTGCAGCGGCAGCAAGCCACGCGCCAGCAAGAAACAGCGCGTTTGCAAACGCGCATCGCGGCGCTGCAACAGGAGATGGGTGCGGGAAGAGAAACGGCCGTTACCTTCCAACAAGCCGTCACCACCGCCCGCGCCAGCCTGGACGCCCTACCCATCGCCGAGGCGCAGCAGCAGCGGCAAACCCTGCAACAGCAGATGAACGCCGCCAGCACCATCGTCGCCGGACGGCAGGCGGTAGTAGACAGCCGCCGCGCCACGCTGAACCAGGTGGAGCGGCAGCTGGCGCGCCTGCGCGAGCGGCAGTTGGCGCTGCGCAGCCAACAGGCGCAAAACGTGTTAAGCGACGAGGAGCAAACGTTGTTGGCGCGGCAAAAGCAGTTGGCCGAGTTGGATGCCGCTCTGGAACCGCTGCAATTGCAGGTGGCGCACGGCCGTAAAGAGATGATGGCGCTGGAAGAGGAAACGGCCGTGCTGCAAAAACAGGCCCACGACAAAGAAACCCAATACACCCAGGCCAAAATCACCCTCAGCCAGCAGCAAAACGCCATCGAAGGCTTGCAAGAACGCATCAAGGCCGACATTGGTCTGGTAGCCCTGAGCTACGACGAAGACCAGACCGGCCCCACTCCCCTGCCCATCGACGAAGTGGTCGAACAACTGCCCGTTGTGGACGAACTGCCCGGCGACATCGCCGAAACCATCCAGAATTATCGGGCGCAAATGCAGCGCATGGGAGCCATCAACCCGGATGCGCCCACGGAATATGAAACGGTCAGTGAACGGTTTGAATTTCTAACACAGCAAGTGGAAGACCTGACCCAAACCGACGCCCAACTGCGCAAGGTCATTGAGGAATTGGATGAGTTGACCTCGCGGGCTTTTGCCGACACGGTGGATAAGGTGAACGCCGTCTTTGGCGACACCTTTACCCAGTTGTTTGGCGGCGGCGCGGCGCGGCTGATCCTGACCGACCCTGACGATTTGACCATCAGCGGCGTCGACATCATCGCCCGGCTGCCCAACCGGCGCGAGCAAGGGCTGGGTCTGCTTTCCGGCGGCGAGCGTTCCTTAACGGCCGCTGCGCTCATCTTTTCGCTGCTGAAAGTATCGCCCACGCCGTTTTGCGTTATGGACGAGGTAGATGCAGCCCTGGACGAAGCGAATGTCAATCGTTTCCGCGATTTATTGCAGGAATTGAGTCTAAAAAGCCAGTTTATCGTTATCACCCACAACCGGGGAACGGTGCAGGCGGCGCAGACAATTTATGGCATCAGCATGGGTACAGACAGCGCCAGTCAGGTGATTTCGATTAAGCCGGAAGATTATATGCGGCAAAAATCGCTGATCTAAAAAACCCGAAGGGTATTCCAGGAGTTGGAAACCTTCGGGTTTGTATGGCTGTTATGGGGTGAGGGTGTTAGCAGGAAACGGCCATGTCTTCCACATGCCCAGGCTCGTCTGTTTTTCGCCGATTCAGGTCAATGATCAACGTCGAATAAAGGCCATCCGGCTGGCGTGTAACCACAAACGGTAGCTTCCACAAAATCGCCAAAATAGCCCGATTGTTGTTCATCACATCGGCGACCAGTTTCTGAATCCCGTGCGCATGCGCCTCTTCTGTTAACATAATAAGAAGCTGCGTACCAATCCCTTTGCCCTGCATATCATCCCGAACCGAAACGGCCGCCTCGGCGCAGCCATCGCCCAAACAAACATAACGCGCCGCAGCCACCGGCGCGTTGGGCCGGTTCGGCAAGTCGGCAAAGGCGAGTAAACCTTCCTGCCGCGAAGCCCCCAGGTGGGCAATCGTCTCCGCTTCACGCCAAATTCGCCCCGGATGCATGTTGTCGGCCGGTTGATGAAACCGCCGGTAACGACTATCCGAACTCATATTTTCAAAGATGTCCACCAGATAAACAGCGTCATCGAAACGTAAATGACGTACGCCAATTTCCTGTCCATCCTTTGTCTTAAAAAAACGATCCATTTCTTTTGTAATCATCGCTCAAACCTGCATTATTGTTGTCGACATGATGTTTGCCAGTAACTTCGCGCCGGTTTACAGCGCGGCTCAAGGGCGCAGATAAGATCGATCTGTTTTCTTTTTCGGCTCCCGTGACGCATTGCGTCATAAAGAGAGGATAACACAACCAAAAGACAAACGCAACCTATACTTATGTACCGGGTGCGGTTTAATTTGGTGTAAAAGGGAGGGATGGCGAAAATAGGGGGCATGAACGATAAGCAACTTCCCCCACAAGATAGGCGTGACGCATTGACACGCAAGATGGATCAGTGGCGTCAGGACCACCCGAACGCCA
>JAKQCM010000026.1 GCA_029559155.1 Chloroflexota bacterium | reverse complement strand
TGGCGTTCGGGTGGTCCTGACGCCACTGATCCATCTTGCGTGTCAATGCGTCACGCCTATCTTGTGGGGGAAGTTGCTTATCGTTCATGCCCCCTATTTTCGCCATCCCTCCCTTTTACACCAAATTAAACCGCACCCGGTTGACAGATTATGCGAAAAAAACGCATTTTTCACAAAAAAAGACGGCCGTAAAACGGCCGTCTTCCCATTACAAAATTTTGCGCGGACAAAACGTCCACAATCAAGTTTTGATAGCTAAATCGATCAGACGCGGGTGCTGTATTCGCCTGTTTCCGTATTCACTTTAATGCGGTCACCCACCTGGATGAAAAGAGGCGTTTTGACGCGCAGCCCGGTCTCGGTGATCACTTCTTTGGTCGCGCCGGTCGCCGTATCACCGGCCACTGCATTTTCCGCCTCGACAACTTCAAATTCCATCGATTTAGGCAAAATATAGTCCAGAATTTCGCCTTCATACGACAACAGTTCCAGTTCCATGTTGTCGCGCAGGTAGTGCTTATCGTCTTCCAGGACGGCATGAGCGACCTGTTTTTGCTCAAAGGTGTCGGTATTCATGAACACGTGGAATTGACCATCATCATAAAGGTATTGATAGGTAACTTTATCCAGGCGGATGTCTTCCACGCGGTCGCCAGAGGTGAAGGTTATTTGCAAGTTCGACCCGGTGCGTAAATCTTTAACATTTACGCGAATGGTTGCTTTGCCGCGCCCTGGTTTGTTGTGGCTATATTCGGTTACTTTATACAAATTGTCGTTTAGGGTGAAGGAGACCCCGCGACGCAGTTGATTTACATCAATCATTTTTTTGACGCTCCTGTTGTCAATATAAATTATGGAAACACTTGGCTGATGCCCTGACCGGCAGGGAAGTTTTAAACGAAGGGGTCGCGGCGCGCGCGACGATTCCACCATAAAACGGCCGTTGACGAACCCGCCAACAATAACACCCCGGCAATAAACCATAAAAGTTCATTGAGCGGCGTCTCGCTGGTCATGGAAAAACTACCCAACTCGATGACAAGCGGCCAAATAATCATGACTCCAGTTTATCATATTTTACAGCCATGTTAAAATAGGCGCGATCGATCAGTTTACCGGCCACAGATTCGCAGATTTTCTTTGTATCCACGTGTATCTGCGTTAATCCATAACACCAATTTTGCGCAAGGAGACTTTTTATGACCAAAGAAATCATTCACACCGACCATGCCCCGGCGGCATTGGGACCCTATTCGCAGGCCGTGAAAGTAGGCCATCTGATTTTTACGGCCGGTCAGGTTGGGTTAGACCCGGCCACCGGCAAGTTGGTGGAAGACGATATTACCATCCAGACAGAGCGGGTGCTGCAAAACCTGACGGCCGTTCTCACGGCCGCCGGAGCCACGCTGGACAATGTGGTGAAATGCACAGTCTTTTTGAAGGACATGGGGGAGTTTGCGGCGATGAATGCGGTATACGGCCGTTATTTCACCTCCCAACACCCGGCTCGCTCGGCCGTGCAGGTGGCCGCGCTGCCATTAGGCGCGCGCGTAGAAATCGAAGCCATCGCCCTGCTGTCCAACTAGGTTTCATTCATGGGCAAAGACACGATTTTGGTGGTGGATGACGAGGCCAACATCCGTGATCTGGCGCGGATGTACCTGGAAAAAGATGGCTACCGCGTGGACACGATGACCAACGGCCGTGACGCCCTGGCCTACATCAAAAAAACGCCGCCCACCCTGATGGTTCTCGATCTGATGCTGCCGGAAGTAGACGGCTGGGAAGTATGCCGCCGCGTGCGCGCCGAAAGCGGGCTGCCTATCATCATGCTCACCGCCCGCGACGATGACATCGACAAAATAGTCGGCCTGGAAATGGGCGCCGACGATTACCTGACCAAACCCTTCAATCCGCGAGAACTGGTGGCTCGTGTGCGCGCCATCTTGCGGCGAACCACGTCGCTATCCGATCCGACGACCGGCAAGGTGCGCCAGGCGGGCAACGTGCAGGTGGACCCCGCCAGCCACGAGGTAACGGTTGCCGGCGAACGGATTGCTTTGCGCACCAAAGAATTCGACCTGCTGATTACTCTGATGGACCATATGAACCTGGTGCTTTCGCGGGATCAATTGTTGGATCTGGTATGGGGGTATGAGTTTTACGGCCGTACACGCACCGTAGATGTCCATGTGGCCCATTTACGTGAAAAATTAGAAGGCAGCAGCCTGACCATCGAAACGGTCTGGGGTAAAGGCTACAAACTGGTTGCCACGGAGATTGCCTGAGCGCTTTGTTTTGTAACGAACCAGGTTTACTTGGTAAGACCCTAAGGGTTTTCTCCTTTTAGGGAGAGCTTAGTCGAGTTCAAAACCCTTAGGGTCTTTTTACAAACGCATTACACATTCCTCATCTCCCCTTCAGTTACAGGCGATAAACTGGAATCACTATGTTCAACACGTTACGCAGCCGCCTGCTTCTTTCTTACATCGGCGTGATTGCCATTGCCTTGTGGGTGGTGGCCATGTCTTTGTTGTTTTTTGCTACCCGTCCGGGCGTGCGTTACTTATCGACCATGCAACATTTGGCGGCGGTGGGCACCAGCAACCGCCAGGAGTTGTTCCGGCTGCTAGAAACCGGCGCGGACACAACGGCTTACGAGCGGCTGCTAAATGAAACGGCCGTTACCAACAACGTCCGCGTCCTCATCGCCGATATTTCCAGCAAACAAATTCTTTACGACAGCGACCCAAGTCAGAGCTGGTTGGGCGGCACTGTTGAGGGGGTGCAAAATTTGCGCCGCCTGCTGCCCAACGTCGACAGCAACGCCATAACCGGCCTCTTCCAATATTCCGACGGCTCTCGCTGGCTGGTGTACTCTCAGCCCATTTCAGCCAGCGGACTGGGGCGGCTGCAAATTTTTTACGTCGCCCCGGAACCGACCACGTTTTCGTTTTTCCGGCAATCTTTTTTACGGCCGTTAACCGTCGGCGCAGGCATTGCCTTGCTGCTGGCAGTTTTGCTGGCGGTGGGCATTGCCAATTGGGTGACACGGCCGTTGCGCCAGATGGCCGGCGCGGCCGAAGGCATCACCCGCGGCGATTATGACCAGCAGCTGTCGCTGGATGGCCCCGACGAAGTGCAGCGGTTGGCCGGTAGTTTTAACAGCATGGCCAGCCAGGTAAAAATGTCGCAGCAGGCGCAGCGCGATTTTGTCAGCAATGTGTCGCACGATCTCAAAACGCCGCTCACGTCCATTCTTGGGTGGAGCCAATCGTTGTTGGACGGCACGGCCGTTACCGAGCCGGAACGCCAGCAGGCGGCGACCATCATCCACAACGAAACAGAACGGATGCAGCGGATGGTGAATCAACTGCTGGACCTGGCGCGCATCGAATCCGGCCAATTAAAATTGGTGGGCGAACAGGTTGATTTGCAGCAAATGCTGCTCGAACTGCAAGAAAACCTCGCCCGGCGCGCCCAGGAACAATCGGTTCACCTGACGAGCGATTTGCAGCCAACGCCGCCTATCTGGGGCGATTATGACCGGCTGATGCAAGTTTTCAGCAATCTGGCCGACAACGCGCTGGTCCATACGCCATCGGGCGGACGCGTTCACCTGAGTTTGAAGGCGCATGGGGAGCAGGCGGTTGAAGTGACTGTTCAGGATACCGGCGCAGGCATTGCCGCCGAAGATTTGCCGCGTATTTTTGAACGGTTTTATCAGGCAGATAAATCACGGGCGCGGGGGAACGGCCGTCCGGGTTCTGGTTTAGGTCTGGCTATTGTGCGGGAGCTGGTCGAAGCCCATCGGGGAACGATACGCGCTTACAGCCAGCCGGGCAAAGGCAGCGCATTTGTGGTGCGGCTGCCGGTCCGCAGACAACCAGAAGCCGCCGCAGCGACTCGGCCCGGCTGATAATTTCTAACCTACGCCGACGCCGTTTGGCGCGCCCGACACGATTCGCAGCCTCTCAACAAATTCGCTGAGCATGATGGCGGTGGCTCCCCAAACTTTATGCCCTTGCACGGCAAAAAAAGGCACAGTTACCTGGCTGCCACGGAAATCCCAGGGTTCGGCGGTTGCTGAGGCGGGATCTAACAAATCGCGCAGGGGCACTTCGATAATCTCGGCAACCTCTTCTACGGACGGGCGGAAGTGGGGGTGCTGGTCGGATTGGTACCAGCCGATAAACGGGTGAACCATAAACCCGGAAGGTGGGATGTAAATGGGGGTTAACTGACCGAGGGGGGAAACGGCCGTGCCGGCCACCCCAATTTCTTCCTCAGTTTCGCGCAGGGCCGTGTCGAGTAAAGATTCCCCTTGTTCCTGCCGCCCGCCGGGAAAGGAAATTTGCCCGGCGTGCGACGGCAAATCATCCCGCCGCCGGGTCAAGACCAGATACAACTCCCCATCATGACAGTACAGCAGCAGCAGCACTGCGCCAATGCGCAATGGTTCGTTGTCGGCTGGCAATCGCCGCCCGGCGCCGCCAAAAGGCATCATCTTTTTCTGGGCGGATTCTATGTCAAACGCTGTCAGGGACAGCGCTTTTTCTATGTTATCTAACATGCAAGATTGCTTCATAACCAGATGCAAACGGCCGTTTTTGCCAGATTGACAAATTACCCGTCAGACGCAAGGATCGCGCCTCTCCCCACCGTGAAATTTATAGCCTGTTCCCCGTTCGGAAACAATGTATTGCGGGTGAGATTTGTCTGTATGATCTTCGATTTTTCGACGCAGCCGGTGCATATGCACATGCAAGCGGTCTTCGTAAGCCGGTTCCAGCGGCCACAACCGGCGCAAAATATATTCTGTGGTCACCGTCTGCCCTGCCTGGCGCATGAGAATGTATAACAATTTCGTTTCTGTGGGCGTCAGGGTGACGGGATCGCCATGAATCAACGCTTTGCGCTGGGGGAAATCAATCACCAGGCGGTCGTCAATTCGCGTCAGGGCGTCCAGGTGGAAGGCAAAGCCGCCCAGATGCTTGAGTACACGGCGGACGCGGGCGACCAATTCGCCGGGGTTGAAGGGCTTGATTATGTAATCTTCGGCGTATTTTTCTAGCCCTTCGATGACGGTTTCTTCTTCGTTAACGGCCGTCAGCATAATAATCGGCAAATCACTAAATTGATGAACCGTATGGCAAAACTCAAACCCACTCATGCCGGGGGGCATATGCAAGTCCACAACGGCCAGATGAGGCAATCCCTCCGTATGCAAAATACCCAAAGCCTCTTCACCGGAAGAAGCCGTGATGGCTTTGAAAGAGGCATTTTGCAAAGCAAATTGTACAATCCGCAGCGTATACTGGTTGTCATCAACCACAAGGATCAAAATGTCTTGTTCTGAATTTTCCATGAATAGTCGTTAAAGCCTCGAATCCATTCTCTGTAGGGCAGCAAGTGAGACAGCAATATTGGCAGCGTATTTTAGGCGTCATGCCAAAACACGTAGCCAATTCCGCGTTGTGAGCGGATGTATTGGGGATGTGTTGGGTCTTTTTCAATTTTGGTACGCAGGCGATGAATGTAAACGCGCAGGCGTTCATCATGGTCTACATCGTGGGGCCACACGCGCCGCAGCAAGTAATCGTTGGTGATGGGCTTCCCGGCCGAACGAATCAAGATATATAAAAGCTTTGTTTCTGTGGGCGTAAGGGTCACGGGCTTGCCATCCACAATGGCTTGCCCGCCGGTCAGGTTGAGGGTAAGCCGCGGATCGATCCGGGTGGAGGAGTTTAGGAGGTAGGGAGGATTGCCGATACGCCGCAGAATCCGGCGTACACGGGCGATGAGTTCTCCTGGCAAAAAAGGCTTGGTTAAATAGTCCTCTGCGAAGCGATCGATGGTCTGCGTGATGGTGTCTTCGTCTTCTATAGCGGTGAGCATGATGATGG
>JAKQCM010000023.1 GCA_029559155.1 Chloroflexota bacterium | reverse complement strand
CGTTTTCCAGGGATCGGGGTAAAGTTGTTTCAGACTCAGGGCAACCCGTTCATTTTCCTGGTCTACCCCCAGAACCAAGACTTTCACTTCCTCGTCGGGTTTAACCACTTTGCTGGGGTGCGGCACACGGCTCCAGGAAAGTTCCGAGATGTGGATAAGACCTTCGACGCCGCCTAAATCGATAAACGCGCCGAAATCGGTCAGGTTGGTGACTTTGCCCGTGAGGATGTCCCCTGGCATAAGGGTTTCCAGAATACTTTGTCGCTGTTCGGGTTCTACTTGCGCGGCGCGTTCAGACAAAATAAGGCGATTGAGAGGTGGGTTCACTTCGATAATGCGGAGGGTAAGAACCTGCCCTACAGCCTTGGTCAGAACCTGAAGGCGTTTAGAGGCGACATGAAACTGGGGAAAATCGATCAATTGGGAAGCCGGGATAAAGCCGGGCAGGCCGTGCCACTGCACCAGCAGCCCACCTTTGTTGAAACCGGTAATTGTGAGGTCTAATTTGCTTTCGGCTTCGTAAGCTTCCTGAGCCAAAAGCCATGGGTCGATTGTCTCTTGTTGTTTTTCGGCAAGCCAACCGGCGCTGACATCTGCCAGATCGTCAATCCCCAGTGACGGCGACTGGTTTATTTCCGCCGATTCTGCGTTGGCTTCCCCATGTTCAAAGAGAGCCGCCCAAAAGGAATCATCACGACGATTGGGTTTCGAATTGCCCTGAGAAGATTCAAAATTCATGTTCCATTACTTTGGCGAAATGACGCCCGATAATTGAATGAATGGCGTGGGAATAACATGATGACATAGTACTTTGTTCCTATTTATTGCTTAATTAATTATAGGCTTTGCTATTTCTCTGTCAACACAGATGGTTAAATGGTTATAATGAGGCCGCTAAAGATTGAAAGAGGAGTGGGGTATGGGTGAAGAGTTGCGGGCAACGGCCGTTATTCCCCAGCTAACAACGCATTGGTTGGGACAATCCTACCATTATTACGACATCATCACTTCGACAAACAGCGTATTGAAGGACATGGTGGCCCAGGGAATATCTGCACCGCCGGCCGGAACCATGCTTTTGGCCGATTATCAGAGCGCCGGTCGCGGCCGGTTGGACCGCCGTTGGGAAGCCGCGCCCGGCACGTCGCTGATGCTTTCGCTGCTGTTTCGCCCGGATTGGCCGGGGCAGCAAGCGCTGTGGCTGACGATGATGGCCAGTCTGGCGGTGACGGAAGCGGCAGCCGGTCTGGTGGCCGGGCCGTTGGGCATTAAGTGGCCCAACGATGTGATGCTTTGGCAAGATGGCGAGTGGCGCAAATGGGGCGGGCTGCTGCTGGAGGGCAGTGTAGGGGAAAACGGCCGTCTCCAAACCATCGTCCTGGGTATTGGGCTGAATGTGAATATGACCGCCGCCCAACTGCCGCAGGGCATCACCCCGGTAAGCAGCCTTTCATTGGCCGCCGGGCGGCCCATTTCGCGTGTACAACTGCTGGTAGATTTGCTGGCGCGGTTGGAAACTTACTATGAAGCGGCGCAGGCCAGTCACTCGCCGCAGCCGGCGTGGCAGCAGCGCCTCATCACGCTGGGACGCACAGTTTCCGCCAGTCGTCCCGGCGAGGAGCCGTTGGTAGGCCAGGCTGTGGCCGTGGATGAATGGGG
>JAKQCM010000020.1 GCA_029559155.1 Chloroflexota bacterium | reverse complement strand
TGTGCGGCGCATGTTATTCAGCCTGCCAGGTGGTGGCGATGAATAAGCAGTATATTGGTCCCCACGCGCTGTTGAAGGCGTTCTTGCGCGTGCTGGACCCACGCGACAGCGCCCCGGCGGAACGGCTGGAGATTGTGGGCGGGGATGACGGCGTCTTCCGCTGCCACACCATTTTTAACTGCATCGACGCCTGCCCAAAGGGACTGAACCCAACGCAAGCGATTGAGACGCTGCGCAAACTGGCGCAGAAACGGAAGGCGTTCGAGGCCGCCCGCGTCGAGCGGCAGCAAAGCTTGTGAGCCAGCGGGAGGTCAGGGCAAACCCTGGCTATCGCTTATAGGAGTTGATGATGTACAAAACGACCGGTTTTATCAGTTTTCTTTTCCGGCGGGTGTCGGGGGTGGCGCTGGTGCTCTATTTGTTTACGCACATCTGGGTGATTGGGGCGGCCAATGGCGGGGCGGCCTCTTTTGATGCGCGGATGGCAGTCATGCAATCCCCCATTTTTCGCTTAATGGAAATCGCTTTGCTGATCGCCGTTATCTACCACGGTTTTGATGGCATCCGGCTGCTCATTGTCCACTGGTTCAACGTGACCGAATACCGCAAGAGTCTGTTCTACGCGATGTTTGTCTTGTTTATCCTCGTTTCGATTGTGGGCGGCGTGCCGATCTTGCTGTTTGCCCTGGAGGGAAATTAACCATGCGCGTATTTGTGCTGCAGCGGGTAACGGCCGTTGCCCTCGTACTCTTTCTAACCCTTCACATGGTCGTGGTCCACTATCCCCCCGGTCACCTGGATTTTAGCCAGGTAATGGTTCGGCTGGCTAATCCGGTGTGGAAAGCCATCGACATCCTCTTTCTGCTGGCGGTGCTGGTACACGCTCTGACCGGCGCTTATGCCGTGCTGATGGACGTGGAGCGTATCACTCCATACAAACGCGCCCTTATCGGCGGAGCAATGGCGTTGGGCGTCATCGCCTTCCTGTACGGAACAATCACCATCCTGAATTTCAGCGTGTCCAATGGTGTAGCTGGCGGTTAATGGCTCCCGTTAATTGCAAATAGAGACCTGGCGACTCAGCCCATATCCAGCCAGAGGCTGTGGCAGGTGTACTGTTGGCGCAGGCGCGCAGGCAGCGGATTGTCATCGATGTTGATTGTGGCGATACCGGCAACCACGCCGCCTGCCTGCTCGATGAGGTGAACGGCCGTTGCCATTTGCGCCCCGGTCTCTATCCATTCATCCACTACCAACACCCGGTCGCCCGGTCGCAGCAATCCCTGACGGATCTCCAGCCCCTTGCGCTGCCCGGTGTAATCCACAAATTCCGCCGCCAGCGCGGTCACCGGCAGCTTGCCCTGCTTGCGAATGGGGATAAACCCTTTGCCCAGGCGCAAAGCCATCGCCGCGCCCAGAACAAAACCCAGGGCGTCGATGCCTGCCACATAATCCAGCGACACGTCCGCAAATGGAGCCGACAGGTCGGCGATGAGCTGGGCGAAGGCAGCCGGGTCGGCAAACAGCGGCGTCACATCACAGCGTGG
>JAKQCM010000181.1 GCA_029559155.1 Chloroflexota bacterium | reverse complement strand
AAATGGGTCGATTTGAGCGAAGGCGGCTACGGCGTGGCGCTGCTGAACGATTGTAAATACGGTCACGACATCCGCGATAACGTGATTCGCCTGTCACTGCTGCGCGCGCCCACCGACCCGGACCCGGAGGCCGACCAGGGTGAACATCGGTTTGCCTACAGCCTGCTGCCACACGCTAACGCGTCGGGCAGCTTGCTCACGCCATCGACGGTGGCGCAGCGAGCGTATGCCCTGAATGATCCGCTGCGGGCCGTGACGACGAATCAGCCGCTTAGACAGACGCCAGAACCGTTGGTGGGTGTGCCGGAGAACATTGTGGTGGAAACGGTGAAACAGGCGGAAGATGGGAATGGCGTGATTGTGCGATTTTATGAGTGCAACCGGCAGCGCGGGCCAATTACATTGGCAGCAGGGTTCGCCCTTCAGGCGGCGTATCGGTGTAATGTGCTGGAAGAAAATGAGGCGCGGCTGCCGGTGGCGGGGCGGCGGGTGGATTTGGCGGTACGGCCGTTTGAGATTGTGACGGTGCGGCTTGTGCCCGTGGCTTAGAGGGGCAAGGGGTGGAAGATATGGAAACGATACGCGCATTTCTGGCAGTGACTATGCCGCCGGCGGTAAAAGAGGAATTGGGAATGGTAACGGCCGTATTGGCCGGGCAAACGCCGGAGCGCAGCGTGCGCTGGGTGAAGCCGGACTTGATGCATCTGACGCTGCGCTTTTTAGGCGATACGGCCGTGTCTCGCCTGCCAGCCATCACAGCCGCTCTGGATGAGGTTGGCCGGCAGGCGGCGCCGTTCGCGCTGCATTTGGGCGGGCTGGGCTGCTTTCCCAATCGCAAACGCCCGCGCGTGATCTGGGTGGGGCTGGATGGGGACAAAAAACCGTTGATTGAGCTTAAGGCGGCGGTGGATGCGGCTTTGCTGCCGTTGGGCTGGGTGGTAGAGGAACGGCCGTTTCAGGCGCATCTTACGTTGGGGCGGGTGAATGACGGCCGTTCGGTGGGAAATCTGGATCTGGCGACGAAGGTGCAGGAACTGGCGGTGGGGGTAACGGCCGTACACCTGATCGAAAGCCAGTTGCAGCGCAGCGGGCC
Organism: Chloroflexota bacterium; assembly: GCA_029559155.1. Lineage (GTDB taxonomy): Bacteria > Chloroflexota > Anaerolineae > Promineifilales > Promineifilaceae > Leptovillus. Next base: position 4,023 of record JAKQCM010000181.1, on the reverse strand, counting down.
GGTTTATCGGGTACGGCACAGCAGCCGCCTGGGTGAATGAGATGGGGAGAGGGAGACGGCCGTTTCAGGTATGGCTGGTCATCTGCCGGAGCGGCGTGCGCCCGGCATACACCAGAGGCGCAGCCATGAACCGTTGCATTTCGGCCGACGAACGCAGGTGAATAATACGCTTTTGGGCATCTAAACCACTCAGATGACGCAAAATATCCGGCCTGGCGCGATCTGGGTACTGCCAGATGCGCACCAAAAAGTCGGGAAAATCAGGGGCGAACAAAGTTTCCTGGCAGCCAGCAGCCATATCCGGCCGCTGCTTGTGCCGATATTCAATGCGCCGCTGAATTGCGCGCCAGGCGCACACCCAACGCGGTAAATCAAGAAATATCACGGTATCGGCGGCCTGCAAGCGAATACCCAGCGTCCGCCGATAATTGCCATCTATGATCCATTGAGACGGCTTCACGAGCTCTGCCATTTTTTCTTGCCAGATGGGGTCCGGTGTGCCAATCCAGCCCGGATGCCAAAAATGCAAATCTAAATGAACCACCGGCAAACCGGTTTTTTGGCCTAATGATCTGGCCAAAGTAGATTTGCCTGATCCGCTGGATCCGATGATTACAACTCGCTCCATACTCGTCCCATTTTCCACAAGGTTGGCATCTAGATGACCAACGGCATACTCTATGGGATAATGAAGGGCATTGAGGCTAACAAGACCCTTTGTTCTGAAGGTGGGAATCAACGGATACGACTTGTCGATTAACATAGCTACGTCCCATAGTTGGTGATTGGTGTTCGTACTGAAAGTTCAGGTTGCCCTCACGTAGTTCCGTGTTGAACAGTTCCCATCGTACTGGATAGGATTGAAATTTTGAGTGAATTCGCCGTAAATACTCCCTGGGTATCGGACCAAAGTACTATCGTTCGTTGGATTTCATCCCATTTGCGCCGGCATGTGTGGCTGCTTTTGGCGATGTTTGTGGGGGCGTTTGGCAATGCGGCGTTAGCGGCCGTAGTGCCTGTTCTAGTAGGCATTGCTTTTAACGCTGTGCTGGCCGATCCGGTGGATATCCGGCGGATTGGTCTGGCGGCGCTGGGCATCATCGTTAGCCAGACGGTGCGGGCGGTGCTGCAATTGGGGCGTAATTTTTCTAGCGCAGTCGTGGGCGAGCGGTTAGAGAAGGATATGCGCCAGGAGCTTTATATCAGCTTGCTGGGCAAGAGCATGACCTTCCACGATTTGCAGCCGGTGGGCGATACGATGGCTCGGGCGACGAACGATGTCCACGAGTTGAATTTGATGATGTACCCGGGCATCAATCTGGTTGTTGGCTCGTTAAACTTTATGCTGATGCCGTTGTTGTTTGCCCCGCGGTATGATTGGCAGCTTCTGTTTGCTCCATTATTTTTTGTCGTGACCTACATTTTGGCGCTGATTCGCTACATGGGGACGTTGGATCCGGTGACGGAGCGCGTGCGCCAGGCATTTGGGGAAATGAACAGCCGTCTGGCGGAAGCGATTGACGGCATTGAGATGGTTAAGAGCGTGGCTCAGGAACCGGCCGAAATCGAGCGGTTTGAAGTTAATGCGCAGGAATACCGCGAAGCGACGGTGGCCCAGGGGCGTATTGAAGCGCGATTTTTACCGCTGCTGCTGCTGGGCATGACGCAGGCTTTGGGGTTTGCCCATGCGCTGCTGCTTTTTCGCGCCGGCCGGGTGGATGTGGGCGACGTGGTGGCTTATATGGGCTTGCTGCAGTTGTTTGGGTTCCCGACATTTATCTCGTTGACGGCCTATTCGCGGGTTTCGTTGGGGGTGGCCGGGGCGCGCCGGGTGTTGGAGTTGATGCACCAGGAAACTCAGTTGGATGAAAATGTGGCGGGCTACCAGGGCGTCATCAACGGGAAAATTGAGTTTGATGGGGTGATGTTTGGTTATGCGGACAGTATGTCGGTTTTGCAGGATGTGTCGTTTGTGGTGCAGCCGGGGCAGACGGTAGCGATTGTGGGGCAGACGGGGGCAGGTAAGAGCAGTCTGGCGAAGTTGATCAACCGGACCTATGATGCGGGAAACGGCCGTATCCTCATCGACGGCCGTGATGTACGTGAATGGAACCTGGCTGCCTTGCGCCGCCAAATTTCCATCATCGAACAAGATATTTTCCTGTTCTCGCGTACGGTCGCCGAAAACATCGCCTTTGGCTGCCCGGAAGCCACCCAGGAAATGGTGGAAGCGGCCGCCAAAGCGGCGCAAGCCCATGATTTCATCATGAATTTCAAAGACGGCTACGAAACAAAAATTGGCGAGCGCGGCGTCACCTTGTCTGGCGGCCAGCGGCAGCGGCTGGCCCTGGCGCGGGCGTTTCTGACCCGGCCGCGCATCCTGATTTTAGACGATTCAACCAGCGCTGTGGACAGCGCGACCGAGGACCAGATTCAGCAGGCGATTGTGCAGGCGGCGCAGCGCCAGACGACAATCCTCATTACCCATCGTCTGTCACAGATTCGTTGGGCAGATCTGGTGCTGGTTTTGCGCAAAGGACGGCTGGAAGCGGCCGGCAACCACGATACCTTGATGCAGCAATCGCCGGCCTACCGGCGTATTTTTGAACAGTACGAGGGCGAGCAGTCGCCCCGATGATCCAATCCAACCAACCAGGGTAAGGCATGAAACCATTAGTGTATTATTGTCGATGGCAAGGGGCTGTGCTGCGCTTGCGGGGACGGGAGGAAACGGCCGTATGGGGCCATTTTGTCTATCCCCAACCAGACGGCGACGAGCTGGCTCAGGAATTTTACTTCAATTTACCAACCCGCCAGTTAACCCTCAAAAAAGAAACCGGCGACGAGCTGCTTCAATTAGACGAGATGGGCGTGGTGATCGACTGACCTTAGATTGGACCAATCTCCTTACGTCCAACGTTGGCGGTGCGCTTCAATGACGTTAGGCAGATTCTCGAATTTTTGCAGCAGCCAGTTCAATTGTTCCAGGCTGGTCACTTCCGCCACCAGGTTCACCGTCAGGATGCTGCCGTTGGTAATCGTTTTGGTTTTGGGGGCTGTAATTTGTTGGCCGCGTAAAATGCTGGACATTTCGTCCACCAATCCTGGGCGGCGGTACGCTTTCACCACAATCGGAATGGGGAATCGCTCTTCTTCCCCGCCCCAATCGACTTCGATCAAGCGCTCTTTTTCGGTGATGGCTTCCACCTGTTTACAATCCAGCCGGTGAATGGTAACGCCCTGGCCGCGGGTGATGTAGCCGACGATTTTTTCCGGTGGGATGGGGTTGCAGCAGCCGGCCATTTTGGTGTACAGGCCGCTGAGACCGCGCACGGTGAGGCCTTTGGGTTTGCTGTGGGAGTCTTGGAGTAACGGCCGTAACTCATCATCCGGCTGCAACTGCTGTTTGAGAATGGCAATCGCCCCGCTAATTTGCGTACTCTGAATATCGCCAAAACCTACCCGGGCCAAAAACGAATCCACGTCGTCATATTTCAATGCCTCGGCAATATCCGGCACAGAATACACGTCGCTCAACCCCAGGCGCTTCAGTTCACGTTCAACTACTTCCCGACCCTGCTCGATATTTTGTTCTCGTTCCTGAGCGCGGAACCATGTGCGCACCTTGCTGCGCGTTCGCGCACTGCCTGTATATCCCAGGCTGGCGTTCATCCAATCGCGGCTGGGGCCGCCTCGCTTCGACGTTAAAATCTCCACCCGCTGGCCTGATTTCAACTTATAGTCCAGGCTGACCATCTTGCCGTCTACCCGCGCGCCGCGGCAGCGATGGCCGACCTCCGTGTGAATCTGGTAGGCAAAATCAATCGGCGTCGAACCAATGGGCAGGTCTACCACATCGCCGCGCGGCGTGAAGGCGTAAATCCGTTCGGCCAGAAATTCAGTTTCAAAAATCTCGCTGTCGCTGGCCGAATCCCCGACTTCGCGCAGCGTTACCAGCAGTTCGCGCAGATTTTGGATGCGCTTTTGCACCGACGCGGTGACTCGCGCGCCGTCTTCTTTATA
>JAKQCM010000175.1 GCA_029559155.1 Chloroflexota bacterium | reverse complement strand
CAAAACCAAACCGGAGCCGCCACCGAAACCACCCAAACCCGCCCCAGCGCCCAAACCGCAGCCGGCCGCCGCAGCGCAGAAACCGGCCGCGCCATCTCCACCCGCCACCGAAGGCCAACTTGATCATCTCCGTATTCTCATCCAAAAATTAGGGCTAGACGACACGGCCGTTTCCCAGCGCATCGCCCAGCCACTTGACACCCTCACCTTTCAAGAAGCAAGAAACTGGCTGAAAACCCTCGGAAATGAACTGAAAATGGAGCGGCCCCCAGACACCCGCCGCATGCGGGCCTGGCTGCCCGAAGGCGTGGACGAATTTGAAGCCAACTACCTCCTCGCCCGGCAGCAAGCCGGCGACGAAGTAACTTTTACCCTGCTGGACGGTACGACGTTTAACGGCCGCATCATCGGCTTCGGCCCCTACAACATAACCATCCGCCAGGCCGACGGTACGGAAACGACTCTGCAAAAGTTGGCCCTGGCCTACTACCAGGTGGCCGCCGTCGAGGAGAAACCATGAGCCTCAGCGACCATCTCCGTTATCTCCGCGCCCGGCAAGGCGGCACAGACACCATAGAAGTGGCCCAGGCCATAGGCCTGGAAAAGCCTGCGGCCGTTAACCTGGCCGAAAAGCAATACCGCCCTGTGCATGATGAGGCACTGGTAGCCAAACTGGCCGATTATTACGGCCGTTCCCTGGAAGAATTTCAGTGGCACAATGCCCGCCCGCGCAAATACCTTACGTTCTACATCGCCCGCGCTCTGGAGACAAAGGAAACGGTTGTCCTAACCCTGCGCTCCGGTCGTCAGCTAACGGGCACAGCAGAATGGTGGGATCTCAGCAGCGTGGGTTTACGGGATGAAAACGGCCGTCTCCTGGTTATTCAGCGCCATGCGGTCATAGATTGGCCCGGCGCCGCCACCGACTGGCATGACGTCTAACCCGATTGGTCTAATCTTCAAGATTGGACCAATCTACTCCGTTTCCGCATCCTCATTTCCCAAAGGCGGCAGCTCCGCCAGGCTTCCCAACCCAAAGTGCTGCAAAAACTGCGGCGTCGTGCCATACAAAATCGGGCGACCGGGGGTATCTAAACGGCCGTTTTCCTCCAACAGCCCCTTACTCAACAGCGTGCGCAGCGCCCCATCCGAGTTCACCCCCCGAATCTGGTCAATTTGCGGCCGGGTGATGGGCTGCATGTAGGCCACCATAGCCAGCACTTCCAGCGCTGCCTGGCTTATGCGCGCCGTTACTTCCAGCCCTAAAAATCGCTCAACCGCATCGCTTGCTTCTGGCGCCGTTGTCAACTGTACCGCGCTGCCTGTCCATTGCAGCCGCAGCCCTCGCTCCGCGTATGTCTCGGCCAAATCGTACAGCAGTGTTTCAACTGCGCCGATGGATATTTCCAACGTTTTTGCCAGTCTCGAAGTACTCACCGGCCCACTGGCCACAAACAAAACACTTTCTAACAAGGCTGCGTGGCTTAACTCAAATTTCTCGGCTTGCGTTTCTATCGTCATTCCAAACCCTGTACGTTATAATCTTTCCGATTTTGAATTATACCCATAAACCAAACGATGAAGCGAACGGAGATAGTTTATGTTAAGCCCAATAGCGTATGCGCAGCACCATCGGGCTGAGTATGTGGCCGAATTAATAGAATTTTTAAGGATTCCCAGTGTGAGTACCCAGCCGTTTCATGCCGCCGATACAGCGAAAGCGGCTGCATGGTTGGCTGACGCCTTAAAACGAGCCGGACTGGAAAATGTGGCCATCATCGCCACCAATGGCCACCCGCTGGTCTATGCGGATTGGCTCCATGCCGGACCAACTGCCCCCACGGTGCTGATTTATGGGCATTATGACGTGCAGCCTATCGAGCCGTTGGCGGAATGGCATACTCCGCCGTTTGATCCAGCGGTCCTGGATGATTATCTCTATGCTCGCGGCGCGTCTGATGATAAAGGGCAGGTGTACATCCACATTAAGGCTGTGGAGGCGCATTTGCAGGCCAACGGCCGTCTCCCCCTCAATGTCAAATTCATCATCGAAGGCGAAGAAGAAAGCGGCGGCGCCAGCTTGCGCGCCTTTATCCCAGAAAACAAATCATTACTCCAGGCCGATGTCGCCCTGGTTTCCGATACGAGTATGGTCAGCCGCAGCCAGCCCAGCATTGTTTATGGCCTGCGGGGCATGTGCTACATGATGCTGGACCTGACCGGTCCCGGCCGCGATCTGCATTCGGGCAGCTTTGGCGGGGGTATTAATAATCCTCTCAACGCTTTGGGGCATCTGATTTCTCGCCTTAAAGACCCGGACGGGCATGTGCTTATCCCCGGCTTCTACGACAAAGTCCGTCCGCTGACCGTTGAAGAGCGTCAGGTTTTGGCTCAATTTCCGCTCGCGGAGAATGAATGGTTGGCCGAAACAGGCGCGCCGCAGGCCTGGGGCGAACCGGATTATACCCTCATCGAAAGATTGGGCGCACGGCCAACCCTGGACGTTCACGGCATCATCGGCGGGTACACCGGTCCTGGCGGCAAAACAGTGCTGCCATCAACCGTCCACTGCAAACTGTCGATGCGTCTGGTTCCCGACCAGGACCCCCAAGAAATTGCCCAATTGTTCCGCGATTACGTGCAAAGCATTGTGCCGCCTAGTATTCGCGTATCCATCACCGGACGCAGCGGTTCCCCGGCTACCATTACCGATTTGCGTATTCCGGCCATAAAAGCGGCCGTTTCGGCTTATGAAGCCAGCTTTGGCGTTCCCCCTGTTTTTATGCGCGAGGGCGGATCGATTCCTGTCGTCGGCCAGTTCCAGGAATATCTGAACCTGGAAACGGTGTTGATGGGTTTTGGTTTGCCCGATGACCGCATCCACGCCCCCAACGAACGGTTTTATTTGCCCAATTATTATCGTGGCATTGAAACAAGCATCCGCTTTTTAACCGAATACGGCCAGCAGCCGGCCAATTAACAAACGAACATGCGATTGCCGCCGGAATTGTTACTGTCTGCATACAGCCAGGGGTGGTTCCCGATGGCTCATGAAGATGGTGAACTATACTGGCATGAACCTGATCCCAGGACAATTTTGCCCCTGGATGCCTTTCATATATCCAGATCGCTGCGCCGCACGCTGAAAAAAGGGGTGTTCGAGGTTCGGCGCGACACGGCGTTTACGGCCGTTATCCGTGCCTGCGCCGCTCCTGCCCCAGGCCGCGAGGAAACCTGGATCAACGCCGACATCTTGGAAGGTTACCAAAACCTGCACCGCCTGGGCTATGCCCACAGCGTCGAAACTTGGCGTGATGGGCAGTTGGTTGGTGGGTTGTACGGGGTGGCGTTGCGCGGTCTTTTTGCGGGCGAAAGCATGTTTTCTTGTGAAACCGACGCCAGTAAAGTGGCGCTGGTACATTTGACGCAGCATTTGCGGGCACGAGGGTTTCAATTGCTGGATGTCCAATACATGACACCTCATTTACGCCGGTTTGGCGCGGTGGAAATTTCAGCCGCTGCCTATCAGCGGCTTTTGGCTAAAGCATTGGCTGGCGACGCCAATTTTTAAGCTGATGCTACATGAACTACTCGGCCGAAACTTTTTCAGGAGAGGAGCGTTAAACGATGGAAGAAAAAATACCTTTATTGGATGTGCAAAACGTGCGCTTTTTTAGCGGCCGTTCGAATGTGCCTCTGGCTGAAAAGATCACCCATTATTTGGGAGTTCCGCTGGATGAGGCTCATTTTTCTAAATTTAGTAATGACAATTTATTTATCCAACTAGGGTCCAGTGTGCGAGGGCGCATTGTTTACATTGTGCAATCCCTCACGCCGCCGGTGAGCGATCACCTTTTTGGCCTGCTGATGATGTGCGACATTGCCAAGAGCGCCGGCGCGTCGGAAGTTCACGCCATTGTCCCCTATTTTTCGTATGCCCGTTCCGACAAGAAGAACGCGCCGCGTATTTCCATCACGGCCCGCCTGATTGCCGATTTGCTGACGACGGCCGGGGCGACCCACATCATGACCATGACGCTGCATTCGGCGCAGGTGCACGGCTTTTTTAGCGTGCCGGCCGATCCGCTCACGGCGCGCACGCTGTTTACCAATTATCTGCGGGATTGCCAATTTGATCCTGAAGAAACCGTGGTAGTGTCGCCCGATATGGGGCGGGCGGAATCGGCGGCGCGTTTTGCCGCCGGATTAAAGCTGCCCGTAGCGACTGCGAGTAAGACGCGAATTTCGGATACCAAGGTGGAAATTGGCGGTTTGATCCGGCGGCAGGTGCGCGGGTTTAAACATGCCCTGGTGTATGACGATGAAATTGCTACCGGCGGGTCGGTGGTTGGTTTGAGCAAGATGTTGGTGGAAAGCGGCATCGAGCGTATTCGCCTGATTTGCACCCACGGCTTGTTTCTGGGTAATGCGTTAGAGCGCATGGCGGCCATCCCCCAGATTGAAGAAATTATTACCACGGATACGGTTTATATTGCGCCTGAGAAACGGCCGTCTAACATGAAAGTTTTAACCGTAGCCCCGATTATCGGCGAGGCTATTTATCGAAACTATACCCACCAATCAATCAATGAATTGTTTACCTTCGGCGAAGACCCGAGCTACAAGGAGGATTTATGAGCGAGAATTCTGATGATTTTGGTATGGCCTATATTGATACGTGTGATCAATTAACGGTGTTGTGTATTCATGGCTACCCTTTGAACAGTGCGATGTGGGAGCCGCAAATGGAAGACTTGGCCGGGACGGTGCGGGTGATTGCGCCGGATTTACGGGGACACGGCCGTTCCGAACCAATGCCCGGCCCTTATTCCATGAGCCTCCTGGCTGATGACTGCCTCGGACTGCTGGATTATCTGGGCATCGAAAATCCGGTTGTCGTCTGCGGTTTGTCGATGGGCGGGTACGTGGCTTTTGAATTTTTCCGGCGTTACCCGGAGCGCGTGGCCGGCCTGATTCTTGTCTCCACCAAGGCCAAACCCGACACGCCGGAAGGCAAAGCGGCGCGCGATGCGGCCATCGCCAAAGCAAAGAAGGAAGGCGTGGCTGCTGTTGCTGCGGATATGCTGCCGAAACTTTTGGCTTCGCAGGCGTATGATGAAGACAGCGAATTAGTCGAATTTGTGCAAGAGATGATGGAAGACACTTCGCTGGAAGGTATGGTTGGCGCACTGCAAGCCATGAAAGATCGCCCGGATTCTACGCCAACTTTGGCGGCCATTGATGTGCCAACGCTAATTATTCACGGGGCCGACGACCAGTTGATTCCTTTAAGCGAGGCGCGGGCGATGCAAGCAGCAATAAAGGGGTCTGAGTTGGTTGTTATTCCAGAGGCGGGGCATTTGCCAAATCTGGAGCAGATCGATCTTTTCAGTGACGCGGTGCTGGACTTTTTGGATACCCTCATTGGCGAGGACCACGATCACAGCCACAACCACGACCACGAGTATTAAATCACCATGTAAAGATGAGTGAGTGAGTTTTAGATTGGACCAATCTTCTTGGTCTTTAAGAAAACAATCAGGTAATGAACTGGTCATTCTGAGCGGAGTCTTCGGAGCGAAGAATCCCTATCACTCGGTCATTTCAAGCAAATGGG